>NZ_JBFROI010000054.1:0-70682 GCF_041471405.1 Vibrio sp. 10N.261.52.C11 | reverse complement strand
GCTTCGTAATCTTGCCCTGGGCTTGCATCCAAGCCGACACGCTGGATTTAAAATTCACAAACGCCCAAAACGACGAAAGGTCGCTATAAAAGCGACCTTTCTATGTTTGGTACCGGTAGGCGGACTGATTGGACAGGCATTCCTGCCGTCACCGCGAAGGCAACGCTTCCTATATCCCAGATACAACAAAGCCCCGACTTTCGTCGAGGCTTTGTCATTTAAATATGGTACCGGTAGGCGGACTTGAACCGCCACGCCCGAAGGCAACGGATTTTGAATCCGTCGTGTATACCAATTTCACCATACCGGCATTATCTTGGGGCATTGCCCTTTCGATGTTTGGCATTATACGTATGCGAACTGATGTGGCAAGTATAAAAACTTGAATTCATGTGTGTTTGCCGATAATTTCGCCACTAAGTCATAAGCTGTGCGTCATGTCTCTTTTCAGGCTAAGCCTTAAACTATATTCTGACGCCTCAATTTTTAAAGAAGTAATAACACATGACATCAACAAACACTCTGCCACCAGCAGGAGTCATGCGCCGATTTGGTGCCTTGTTCTACGACGCTCTGATCGTAATCGCTATTGAAATGTTGGCGGCTGGCGTCATTGTCGCTCTACTGCACGCGCTCATGGCTCTCGGCATTTTTAACCACAGCGGTTATGCCGATGTTAGTGACTTCTTAACCAACCATCCGATTTGGAGCCCTGCATATACCTTTTACTTAGTCGCCGTTTGGGTATATTTCTTCGTCTTCTTCTGGACTAGAGCTGGTCAAACTCTCGGCATGAGAGCTTGGAAGCTGCGCGTTCAAAACAAAGATGGCTCAGCGATCACAGTAACTCAGGCGCTGATTCGTTTAGGTACTTCAGGTTTTGGACTGGCAAACCTATGTGTTCCATTCGATCCTGAAAAACGTGGCTTTCACGATATCTGGGCAAAGACCGAAGTCGTTGTGTTACCACAAGCACGATAATGTGATTTAAGTTAGCTCCAATCAAGATCAAAAAAGGAAGGCGTTATGCCTTCCTTTTTACTATTTACAGTTTCCGCCTCAAGAGCATGATGGCAATTCCAAGGAACACCACGCTCGGGGCTATTGCGCCAAAGGCGGGTGGTATTTGATAAACCAAACTCACTGGGCCAAAGAACTCACTGGATATATAGAAGGTAAAGCCAGCAATAACACCTGACAAAATCCTCGCACCCATGGTCACACTACGCAAAGGACCAAAGATAAACGACAGTGCCATCAACATCATAACCGCGATCGAAATTGGCTGGGTTATCTTTCTCCACAGCGCCAATTCATAGCGTGATGCATCTTGCTCTGACGCCTTCAGATAAGAAACATAATCATACAACCCACTTAACGATAGCTCTTCTGGTTTAACCGTTACTATCGCCAACTTATCTGGAGCTAATGACGTTTCCCAAGAGTAAGTCGGTAAACTTTCTTTAGTAATTTGAAGTTCGTTTTCAAAAGACGTGATCTCTACATCCTTCATCGTCCACACGTTGTCTCCAACGTAATCAACTTCGTCAGAATAAATAGCGGTTTTAAGTGCCTTGTTTTCATCAAAGCGCCACATGTTCATTCCATATAGCTTCTGGTCATCGATTTTGACAATGAAGATGAAGTCATTGGCATCACGAGCCCAGACACCACTTTGCGTCGAAATAATATTACCACCAGCAATCGAGATAGTTCTTAAATCACGAGCCATTTTCTGCGCTTGCGGTGCTCCCCATTGACCAAGCAATGTCACCACAATCATCAGTGGAATAGCTGTTTTAAGTACTGATAGGCCGATATCTAACTTAGAGAAACCAGCTGCCTGCATAACGACAAGCTCAGAACTTGCAGCAAGCATACCAAGCCCTATCAATGCGCCAAGCAATGCAGCCATTGGAAAGAACATTTCGATATCACGAGGGATACTCAATAAAACGAAATACAGCGCTTGTAATAGATCGTATGTACCACGGCCAACTTTTCTTAGCTGTTCTACATATTTGATGATCCCAGAGAGACCAACAAACGTCACCAATACCAGTGACGTCGTTGCGATGATGGTTCTGCCTATATATAAATCGAGAATCTTAAACACGGCTTAAGCCAACCTCTTATTCTTGAATTTTTCTTTCAAACGCCTTACTGGCACGCTATCCATAAAGTTGGCACCAATCGCGACAAATAACAATAACGCATTGATTGGCCACATGCCGATTACCGCAGGAATGCTCCCCTCTTCGATTGAAGACTTGGTTGCACTGATTGCTAAGAAATAGGTGAGATAAATCAGTATTGCTGGGCCGATTTTCGCAAAACGACCTTGTCGAGGGTTTACCGCAGACAGTGGCACGACAAGCATGGTCAACAATGGAATACAAAGTACCAAAGAAATACGCCACTGCAACTCTGCTTTCGCACTATTATTTGAGTTACCAATCAGTTCAAGCGTAGGGATCGCTTCCCAGTCTCGACCTTTCTTCTCAACTTCACGCTGACCAATCAGGCCTTCGTATTCTTCAAAGTGCGTCACCCTGTAGTCGAGGCGAGTCGGAATGCCTTCATGACGAGTACCATCGTACATTACGATCACTTGGCGACCATCACTGAGCTCTTTTACATCACCTGACTTCGAGAACATCACACTTGGCAGTACAGAATCACGCGGACGCATTTGAGCTACGAACACGTTGTCTAACTTATTACCGTCGATATCATCAATAAACACGACAGAAGAGCCATCCGGCGTACCTTCAAACTTACCTTTTGGTAGCAAATCAACGCTGTTCTCTGCAGCTACTTCTTCATACATTTGTTCAACTTTGTCTTGTGACCAAGGAGATAACCAAAATGAGTTAAAGGCTGCAACAGATGCCGTAATTAAAGCGAGGTAAAGCGCAGATTGGATCAGGAATTTATTACCGATACCGGTGGCGTTCATGACCACTATTTCACTTTCAGCGTAAAGGCGGCCAAAAGTAAGCAAAATACCAATATAGATACTGAGTGGAAGCATCAATAGGCCCATCGCTGGCATATTTAAGCCAACAATCGACAATATAAGACTCGCAGGGATATCACCATCAGAGGCATCCGCTAAAACACTGATGAATTTTTGGCTGAGAAACACGAGAAAGAGAACAAAAAAGATCGCAAATTGGCTCTTGATTGTCTCGCGGATCAAATATCTAACAATAATCACGCTCAAATTACCTATACAAAACTTGTTTTTTTGATTGAATCACTATAATTTCCCGTTGAACCTTTTATTTTTTTAAATTTTTAGCTAAGTGTTAGCGTTCTTCTTTAAGGTTAGTTCCATTATAGGATCCAACAAGTAAGAACCCATTATCTAACATTTAGTTCGATTTGTCTTCAGGATGTAGGAGTACGCATGGAGTTCAGTGTAAAAAGTGGCAGCCCAGAGAAACAGCGCAGCGCATGTATCGTTGTCGGTGTATTCGAACCGCGCCGCCTTTCTCCAGTAGCCGAGCAATTAGATAAGATTAGCGATGGCTACATTAGTTCACTGCTTCGTCGCGGTGATCTAGAGGGTAAACCTGGCCAGATGCTACTACTGCATCAAGTACCTGGTGTACTTTCAGAACGTGTTCTACTGGTAGGCTGTGGTAAAGAACGTGAGCTAGGCGAGCGTCAATACAAAGAAATTATCCAAAAAACCATCAGTACACTAAACGAAACAGGTTCTATGGAAGCTGTATGTTTCCTTACAGAACTTCACGTTAAAGGTCGCGACACTTATTGGAAAGTTCGCCAAGCGGTAGAAGCGACTAAAGATGGTCTTTACACATTTGACCAATTCAAGAGCAACAAGCCAGAGACTCGTCGCCCACTACGTAAATTGGTATTCAATGTACCAACACGTCGCGAATTGAGCCTGGGTGAGAAAGCAATCTCTCACGGCCTTGCTATTGCTTCAGGTGTAAAAGCGTCTAAAGATCTAGGCAACATGCCACCAAACATCGCAAACCCTGCTTACCTTGCTTCTCAAGCTCGTCGTTTAGCCGACGATTACGAGACAGTGAAGACTAAGATCATTGGCGAAGAAGAGATGGAAAAACTGGGTATGACATCATACCTAGCAGTTGGCCGTGGCTCTAAAAATGAATCGATGATGTCTATCATGGAATACAAAGGCGCTCCGGATCCAGATGCGAAGCCGATTGTATTAGTAGGTAAAGGTCTGACTTTCGATTCAGGCGGTATCTCGCTTAAGCCTGGTGAAGGCATGGATGAGATGAAGTACGACATGTGTGGTGCGGCGTCTGTATTCGGTACAATGAAAGCACTGGCTAAGCTGAACCTGCCTATTAACGTGGTTGGTATCCTAGCCGGTTGTGAAAACATGCCGGGCAGCAATGCTTACCGTCCAGGTGATATCCTAACGACAATGTCAGGCCAAACGGTTGAAGTACTCAACACTGATGCTGAAGGTCGCTTGGTTCTATGTGATGCTCTAACTTACGTTGAGCGTTTTGAACCTGACTGTGTTGTCGACGTTGCGACACTAACTGGCGCATGTGTTATCGCTCTAGGTCACCACATCAGTGGCGTTCTATCGAACCACAACCCACTTTCTCACGAACTTGTTAATGCTTCAGAGCAAGCAAGTGACCGTGCATGGCGTCTACCAATGGCAGACGAGTACCATGAGCAGCTAAACAGCCCATTCGCTGATATGGCGAACATCGGTGGCCGTCCTGGCGGCACAATCACTGCTGGTTGTTTCCTGTCTAAATTCACTAAGAAGTACCACTGGGCACACATCGACAGTGCTGGTACAGCTTGGAAGTCAGGCGCAGCGAAAGGCTCGACAGGTCGTCCTGTCTCAATGCTAGTCCAATTCTTATTGAACCGCAGCGGCCAAGAGACTGAAGAGCAATCTTCAAAATAATAAAAAGGGCCTACGGGCCCTTTTTTAATAAGCGCTATTTGTTAGACCCTGTTAACCAAGTAACATTGATATCCACGATTTTCAGTTCGAGTATTAAGTATGCAGACAGCTACATTTTACATTGTGCCTTCAGACAGCCCGCAAGCCAGCGAAGATGGTTTTGCTCACTATGTGCTGTTTCTTGCTCAGCACTTTGCAAAACAAGGCGCTAAACTTTATCTCAACTGTAATGACAAAGAGCATGCCGAGCGTATTGCTGAAGTTTTCTGGCAAGTCGAACCCTGTGATTTTATTGCGCACAACTTGGTTGGCGAAGGCCCGAAGTATTCAACCAACATCGAAATTGGCTATCAAGGCGTAAAACATAATTGGAATCGTCAGCTAGTAATTAATCTGGCCGATAATCATACAACCTTTGCGAACGCCTTTGCTCAGGTGATAGACTTCGTCCCTTGCGAAGAAAAAGCTAAGCAACTCGCTCGAGAAAGGTATAAAATTTACCGTCAAGCTAGATATCAGCTACAAACTATCGAGATTCAACATCCATAGTCAAACCTCATAGTTAAAGCTATCTTTGGATTTAGATTCAAGAAGCTTCACTTATGAAGTTTGACCACGATTAACCATTCACAGTATCCGTTTAAGAGCACTATGGAAAAGACATACAACCCAACATCAATCGAACAAGCTCTGTATAAGACTTGGGAAGAGAAAGGCTACTTTAAGCCACACGGTGACACATCAAAAGAAGCTTACAGCATCATGATCCCGCCACCGAACGTCACTGGCAGCCTACACATGGGTCACGCGTTCCAAGATACGATCATGGATACGCTTATCCGTGCTCAACGTATGAAAGGCAAAAACACGCTTTGGCAAGTGGGTACTGACCACGCTGGTATCGCAACTCAAATGGTTGTTGAGCGTAAGATTGCTGCCGAAGAAGGCAAAACAAAACACGACTACGGCCGTGAAGCTTTCATCGACAAGATCTGGGAATGGAAAGGCGAATCAGGTGGCACGATCACTCAACAACTTCGTCGTCTTGGTGCATCTGTAGATTGGGATCGTGAACGATTCACTATGGATGACGGCCTATCGGCTGCGACTCAAGAAGTGTTTGTTCGTCTATACGAAGAAGACCTAATCTACCGTGGTAAACGTCTAGTAAACTGGGATCCTAAACTGCACACTGCAATCTCGGATCTTGAAGTTGAAAACAAAGACAAAAAAGGTTTCATGTGGCACTTCCGCTACCCGCTAGCGAACGGTGTTAAAACGGCAGATGGTAAAGACTACATCGTTGTTGCGACTACTCGTCCTGAAACCATGCTTGGCGATACTGGTGTTGCTGTTAACCCAGAAGATCCTCGTTACAAAGATCTTATCGGCAAAGAAATCCTACTTCCTGTTGTAAACCGTCTTATCCCTATCGTAGGCGATGAGCACGCAGACATGGAAAAAGGCACGGGTTGTGTGAAGATCACTCCAGCTCATGACTTTAACGATTACGAAGTGGGTAAGCGCAACAACCTACCGATGATCAACATCCTAACGTTCAATGCTGATATCCGTGATGCTGCTGAAGTCTTCACGACTAACGGCGAAGAAAGCGATGTTTACTCAACTGGTATCCCTGCTAAGTACCAAGGTATGGAGCGTTTTTCTGCACGTAAAGCTATCGTTGCTGAATTCGATGAGCTTGGTCTTCTTGAAGAGATCAAAGATCACGACTTGACTGTCCCTTACGGCGACCGTGGTGGCGTGGTTATCGAACCAATGCTGACTGACCAATGGTACGTGCGCACAGCACCTCTTGCAGAACCTGCAGTTAAAGCGGTTGAAGATGGTCAAATCCAATTCGTACCTAAGCAGTACGAAAACATGTACTTCGCGTGGATGCGTGACGTGCAAGACTGGTGTATCTCTCGTCAACTTTGGTGGGGCCACCGTATCCCAGCATGGTACGACAACGATGGTAAAGTTTACGTAGGTCGCACTGAAGAAGAAGTTCGTGAAAAGAACAACCTAGCGCCTGTTGTTGTGCTTAAGCAAGACGACGACGTACTGGATACTTGGTTCTCTTCTGCACTTTGGACGTTCGGCACACAAGGCTGGCCTGAAGATACTGAAGCACTGAAAACATTCCACCCATCTGAAGTACTAGTATCTGGTTTTGATATTATCTTCTTCTGGGTTGCTCGTATGATCATGATGACCATGCACTTCGTGAAAGACGAAGATGGCAAGGCTCAAGTACCTTTCAAAACTGTTTACATGACAGGTCTTATCCGTGATGAAAACGGCGATAAGATGTCTAAGTCGAAAGGTAACGTACTTGACCCAATCGACATGATTGACGGCATCGGCCTTGAAGAGCTAGTAGAGAAGCGTTGTGGCAACATGATGCAACCTAAACTGGCTGCTAAGATCGAAAAGAACACACGTAAAACATTCGAAAACGGTATCGAACCCTACGGTACTGACGCACTGCGTTTCACTCTTGCTGCTATGGCTTCAACTGGCCGTGACATCAACTGGGACATGAAGCGTCTTGAAGGTTACCGTAACTTCTGTAACAAGCTATGGAACGCAAGCCGTTACGTACTGATGAACACAGAAGAGCACGACTGTGGCATGTCACTGTCTGTAGAAGACCGTGCAAACATGGAATTCTCTCTAGCCGATAAGTGGATTGAGTCTCAGTTTGAAGTTGCAGCGAAAGAGTTTAATGCTCACCTAGACAACTACCGTCTAGACATGGCAGCAAACACGCTTTACGAATTCATCTGGAACCAATTCTGTGACTGGTACTTAGAGCTAACTAAACCTGTTCTTTGGAAAGGTACTGAAGCTCAACAACAAGCGACTCGTTACACGCTTATCACGGTTCTTGAGAAGACTCTGCGTCTTGCTCACCCTGTTCTTCCTTACATCACTGAATCTATCTGGCAGAGCGTTAAGCCGCTAGTAGACGGCGTTGAAGGCGAGACAATCATGACTCAAGCGCTTCCTCAGTTTAATGAAGCTAACTTCAATGCTGAGATCGTTGACGACATCGAATGGGTTAAGACTTTCATCACTGCTATCCGTAACCTACGTGCGGAATACGACATTGCACCAAGCCAAGGCTTAGAAGTAATGATCAAGGTTGCTGATGAGAAAGATGCCGCTCGTATCGAAGCGAACAAGATCGTTCTTACTTCTCTAGCTAAGCTAGACGATATTAAAGTTCTAGCTGATGGTGAAGAGACTCCTGCTTGTGCAACTAAACTGGTTGGCAAATCTGAGTTGATGATCCCAATGGCGGGTCTTATCGACAAAGATGCAGAGCTTGCTCGTCTAGATAAAGAAGTCGCTAAGACTCACGGCGAGATTAAACGTATCGAAGGTAAGCTAGGTAACGAAGGTTTCGTTGCTAAAGCACCAGAAGCAGTTATCGCGAAAGAGCGTGAAAAGCTTGAAGGCTACAAGGAAACTCTTGTTAAGCTTGAAGAGCAAAAAGCGACAATCGCTGCGCTTTAAAACCGAGTGAACGAGAAGGCTTCAAACTTCTCGGTCTAAATAGAAAGGTTGGTCTTGGTGACCAGCCTTTTTTTATGTCCCTGATTCCAATATTCCAATGCTTCTCACTCTAGCCGCACTGATTGATAGGTTTCATCTATCAAATTAATCTCTACTTCCCATTATACTTAATGATAATAATTCTCAATAATAGACCTATCAAAACAACACAACGACTGAGTAATTATCATGAAAAAGACACTAACCTTTGCTGCATTACATTTTACTATCGCATTTAGTGTCGCTTATGTACTAACAGGCGACATCTTAATTGGTAGCTTAATCGCTATGATTGAGCCCTCTGTGAATACTGTTGCCTTCTATTTTCATGAAAAGGCGTGGGCTCAAGTTCCAGCTCTTAAAGCTCGCCAGTGGATGACCAAATTAAAAACAGCAAGCTTTGCTACCATCCACTTTAGTGTTGCCTTTACCGTTGTCTACTTGTTGACTGGCGATGCCTTCATCGGCGGCGTGATGGCTTTGCTTGAGCCAACTTTAAATACAGTTGCTTACTACTTCCACGAGAAAGTCTGGTTACGTAAATCAGGCGACCAAATGGCACAACAACAATTCTGTTTGCACCAACATGCTTAGTCACCATATATTGGGTCACATATTAGTGACCCTTTCATAGGCAGATCATGGAACAAATTGCTGAGTTCACCCTTAGACCCATTACACCGCAAGACAACCCAAGCATCGCACAAATCATTCGCCAAGTTTCGGCTGAGCATGGACTCACAGAAGATAAAGGTTATGGCGTGGCCGATCCAACACTCGACGATATGTACTCTGTCTATAGCCAAGCGAATGCAATGTACTGGGTTATCGAACACAACGGAAAGATCGTCGGAGGCGGTGGCTTTGCCCCTCTAGCAGGTAAACCCAATGTGTGTGAGCTACAAAAGATGTACTTCTTACCGCAAACTCGAGGGCATGGCCTAGCCAAGCGAATTGTCGCTTTGAGCTTAAAGCAAGCCAAGCAACTTGGGTATCAACACATGTATTTAGAAACGACGAAGTGCTTGGGTGCTGCGGTCAAACTCTATGAGAAGCTTGGGTTTGAGCATCTTGAGTCAGCTTGGGGAGAAACAGGCCACGACGCTTGTGAGGTTGTCATGGCCAAGTCGTTATAAGCAGAATGCGCCGCTATAGCGAAAGAAGATAACGCTAAAATATACGGAGTTAACGTAGAAAGTTACTGACGCAAGAAGTTGGGTTCAAGGCAACAAAAGAACTCTCTTCTTGCCCATCAAGTACCACTTCTAATGGGTATAGATACTTGGGGTTAGGATTCTCAATATCAAAAATGATAGGAGCTTCGACCTGGAACACGACGCCAGTATGTTCAGCGCGTACATCAATCGGCATCACGAGAGTCATACCATTAAACTTGATGGATGCCGATACTAACCCCGCCTTTAGCGTTTGATAGATAACATCCACTTTAAACTCACAGCCACCACCGTGGTGCCAGATCTGCTCTGTGACAACTTGCTCTAGCTTGACGTTTCGAACGAACTGCAGGTATGGCGCTTGCCAAATCCCGATGCGTGAATCAGATTTAGCGATAGCCTGTGAAGATACAGAGTCATCCATGTCTTCTTCAAGCAATAGGCTCTCCTCTTCTTCAAGGAAAAGGATCTCGAAACGGTTTCGGCCGGACTGCATATAAGGACGGATATCTTTACGGTATTCAGCTTGGCTACCATCACAATCAAAAACAGCCACACCATTAAGTCGAACTTCAGCAAAATAATCGACTCCAGCCATCACTAACTCAACAAATGGACACGCTAACATAGCGTCATCCACTTCGATGTCGTGCATCAGGTGCCACTCTTGCTCTGCAATTTGACTTTCACTCAAGCTATCAGGGAGCTTTGAGCTTAACGGAGCCGGAAAGGTGATGTCATCTTGTGGGATAGAGAGATCCGTCAGTGGCGAAATTTGCCAAAGACCATCGAGAAGCAACCGCATATCATTCCTTGAGCTAGATCAATTTTGACCGCATTATAATGAATGAATGCATATAAAGACATTTATTTTTCTGAGGGTAAAAAAATGCCAGCTCGAGGCTGGCATTTTTTAAAATTGGGAAAGAATTACTCTTCGCCTTCATCATCTTCGTCTGGGTAGATAGCATCTTCACCTTCGTAGTAAGTGCCCCAACCGTCGTAGATAATGTCAAACTTCTCTGCAAGGTTTACAAGCTTCTCAACTTGCTCATCAATCGCTTCTGCATTCAGAGTACATTGCATCGTTGCATCACAACAAAGTAGCTTATTGCCATCTTCGTCTTCTGTCTCTTCAGCTTCAAGCACTTCAAAGCCCATTTTGAATGCTTCAACAACCGCTTTCTCAAGCACATCGAAATCTTCAGCAAATAGGTGATGCTCGATATCGTATAGAGCTTCAGGATCGCTACCATCTTCAATTAATGCTGTAATGATGTCGCGAGTCTCTTCCTTTTGAAATTCAATTAATTCCGCTACTGATAGATATTCATCTTCGTGAGACATGTGTCTGCTCCAGAGTGTTGACTATGAAAAGATCAAATTTGATTGCCACGAAATATGGCACGGATCGTCCAGAAAAGCCACCCAGATCAGGCCTAGAAAGGTAAGTTTATCGCGAGATCGCAGCGCCAATATCAATTCAAAAGTGAAATCAAAATCACAGAAACAAATTTTCAACATTTTATTAACTGCGCCGTATTTTAGCATTTCGTTTTTGTGGCCACTTTAGGGCTTATTGAATAAAACTTGCGTGATTAGTCACGTTAGGTGCATACGCTAAACCGCTTTTGGGGTGCATAAATCCTCAGCTTGTTATCAAAAAGTGCATAATAGTGAATAAAAAATCACGATTAATAAGCAAAATTCAATTCTAACAAGCCACGAATTGAGCATAGATCCTCAAAAACGTTGTTCCGTTCGATAGCCAGTTAGTTGGAATTTAATCTGTATAAACTTAAAAATCACAGGTTTTATGACCAATTATTACCCAAATACCTTGTATTAACTCAATCTACAAAACTTGCATATTACGGACAAGCTTGTCATAAATAGACGCTGGATTAATAGTAAGGATGCAAAATGAGTAAGCTGTACGTTGGCTCCGAAGTCGGTCAATTGAGACGAGTTCTCCTAAATAGACCTGAAAGAGCACTCACCCACCTCACCCCTTCAAACTGTCATGATCTTCTATTTGATGATGTACTTGCCGTTGAAGCCGCTGGTGAAGAACATGATGCCTTTGCAGAAACGCTGCGCAGCCAAGACGTAGAAGTACTACTGCTGCATGACCTGCTAGTAGAAACGCTTGCCGTATCTCAGGCTCGTGAGTGGTTGCTGAATACTCAAATCTCAGATTTCCGTTATGGGCCGACTTTCGCCCGTGACTTAAGAAACTACCTTGCTCAAATGGATAATGAGCATCTAGCAACGATCTTACTCGGTGGCTTGGCCTACTCTGAGCTTCCTATCAAATCATCATCGATGCTGCCTAAAATGCATCGACCACTCGATTTCGTTATCGAGCCACTGCCTAACCACCTATTTACGCGAGATACTTCTTGCTGGGTTTACGGTGGTGTATCGCTTAACCCAATGATGAAGCCTGCACGTCAACGTGAAACGAACCACCTGCGTGCTATCTACCGCTGGCACCCAGTGTTCGCAGGCCAAGATTTCATTAAGTACTTTGGTGACGAAGACCTTCACTACGACAACGCTAACATTGAAGGCGGTGACGTACTGGTTATCGGTAAAGGTGCGGTACTGGTTGGTATTTCAGAGCGTACGAAACCACAAGGTGTCGAAAACCTAGCGGCTAGCCTATTTAGATCAGGCCAAGCGAGCGAAGTGATTGCGATCGATCTACCAAAACACCGCTCTTGTATGCACCTTGATACGGTGATGACACACATGGATATCGACACGTTCTCTGTCTATCCAGAGATCGTTCGTAAAGACCTCGACACTTGGCGCTTAACGCCAAAAGAAAACGGCGAAATGCGTGTCGAGAAAGCTGAAAACTACCTGTCAGCGATTGAAGGCGCACTAGGCCTTGATCAACTGAAGATCATCACTACCGGCGGTGATAACTACGAAGCTGAGCGTGAACAGTGGAATGACGCTAACAACGTACTGACAGTGAAACCTGGTACCGTGATTGGTTATGAGCGTAATGTTTACACCAATGAGAAATACGACAAAGCGGGTATCGAAGTTCTAACGATTCCTGGCAACGAGCTAGGCCGTGGTCGTGGCGGCGCGCGCTGTATGAGTTGCCCTATCGAAAGAGACGGTATCTAAGTCAAAGAGCTCAGTTAAACAGACTCAATAGTCTTATCTAGGCCAGTATTCATTTACTGGCCTTTTTTATCAAATTAATAAAATAAATATTCACAAATATAGCATTTTTATGTTTAACTAAGTTCTTCATTGATTCTATATACGCAAGGAGCGAGAGATGGCCTTTAATCTTCGCAATCGTAACTTTCTAAAACTTCTCGACTTTACTCCTAAAGAGATTCAGTTTTTACTCGACCTGTCTGCTGACCTAAAAAAAGCTAAGTATGCAGGCACTGAGCAGAAGAAACTCAACGGCAAAAACATTGCTTTGATCTTCGAGAAAGCATCAACTCGAACACGATGTGCGTTTGAAGTGGCCGCCTTTGATCAAGGTGCTCAAGTCTCTTACCTTGGCCCTTCTGGTTCTCAGATTGGTCAAAAAGAATCAATGAAAGATACGGCGCGTGTATTGGGACGCATGTACGATGGCATCGAGTATCGTGGCTTTGGTCAGAGTATCGTTGAAGACTTAGGCGCTTATGCGGGCGTGCCGGTTTGGAATGGCTTAACCGATGAGTTCCACCCTACTCAGATCTTGGCTGATTTCCTCACTATGCTTGAGCATGGCCGCGGGAAGCATCTACACCAAATCAGCTTTGCTTATCTAGGCGATGCACGCAATAACATGGGTAACTCTCTGTTAGTCGGAGCCGCGAAGATGGGCATGGATATTCGCCTTGTCGCGCCAAAAGCCTTTTGGCCAGAAGAGCAGCTTGTTGAAGAGTGCCAAACCATTGCGCAAAACACTGGCGCAAAAATCACGTTAACTGAAGACGTTGCTGAAGGCGTGAAAGGTTGTGATTACCTATACACCGATGTTTGGGTTTCGATGGGCGAAGCCCCTGAAGCTTGGGACGAACGTGTGGCGGTAATGAAACCATACCAAGTGAATATGGATGTCATTAAGCTAACTGGTAACCCTCAAGTGAAGTTCATGCACTGCCTACCCGCTTTCCACAACAATGAAACTGTGATTGGTCAGCAAGTCTCTGACAAGTATGGAATGAACGGCTTGGAAGTGACTGACGAAGTGTTTGAATCTGACTACTCGATTGTATTTGATGAAGCGGAAAATCGCATGCACACCATCAAGGCGGTGATGGTCGCGACGCTTGGTCAATAGACAATAATGAAAGTAAACAAAAGCTTGATGTAATCGCTTGCGCTCACAAATTGAAAGCGTATAATTCTCGGCAATTTGTCTGAGAGTAGTGAAAATGACGCCAACCAATATTGTGATAACACATAGTAATATTGTGATAACACATAGTAATATTGTGAAAACACCAAATATTGCTCGTAAGCTAAGATGCTTACCAGGCCGTCTATTCTGCTTTTCAGCACTTTTTTAAAGCCTCCCATTATGGGGGGCTTTTTTATGGCCAATACATTATTGTGGGGAAGAAGATCATGGCGAATTCGCTCTATCAAAAGCACATCATCTCAATTCCAGAGCTTTCTCGTGAAGAGCTAGAATTAATTGTTCAAACGGCAGGTCAGCTAAAGGCTGAGCCAAACCCAGAACTCATCAAGAACAAAGTTGTTGCCAGCTGCTTCTTCGAACCTTCTACGCGAACTCGTCTCTCTTTTGAAACTGCGATTCAACGCATCGGTGGTGATGTGATTGGTTTCGACAGTGGTGGTAACACTTCTTTGGCAAAGAAAGGCGAAACGCTAGCGGACTCGGTACAGGTTATCTCTTCATACGTTGACGCTTACGTGATGCGTCACCCTCAAGAAGGCGCAGCGCGTCTGGCTTCTGAGTTCTCAAACGGTGTACCTGTTATTAACGCAGGTGACGGCGCAAACCAACACCCAACACAAACGTTACTAGACCTATTCTCTATCGCTGAGACACAAGGCCGCCTCGACAACCTAAACGTTGCATTCGTTGGTGACCTTAAGTACGGCCGTACGGTTCACTCGTTGACTCAAGCACTAGCAAAATTCGACAACATCTGTTTCTACTTCGTGGCTCCAGAAGCACTAGCGATGCCAGACTACATTTGCGAAGAGCTTGATGAAGCGGGCATCAAGTACCAACTATTGACGGACATGGAAGATGTGATTCCTGAACTAGATGTCTTGTACATGACTCGAGTTCAAAAAGAGCGCTTCGATGAGTCAGAATACGCGCACATAAAATCCGCATACATCCTGACCGCTTCGATGCTGGAAAATGCACGCGATAACCTGAAGGTTCTGCACCCTCTTCCTCGCGTTGATGAAATTACTGTCGATGTCGATAAAACACCTTACGCTTACTACTTCCAGCAAGCAGAGAATGGTGTTTACGCCCGTGAAGCATTGCTAGCCCTTGTTCTTAACGAAACGCTGTAGAGGAGAGATATAATGTCTAAAGAGACTCAATTAAAAGTTGAAGCAATCAGAAACGGTACTGTTATCGACCATATCCCAGCCAATATCGGGATCAAGGTTCTAAAACTGTTCGACATGCACAATTCTCATCAGCGCGTGACGATTGGCCTGAATCTACCGTCTTCTGCACTAGGCGGAAAAGACCTGCTCAAGATTGAGAATGTGTTTATCACAGAAGAACAGGCGAGCAAGCTGGCACTTTATGCGCCTCACGCAACAGTGAATCAAATCGAAGATTACGAAGTGGTTAAGAAACTACCACTAGAACTTCCTGAGCAAATCAACGATGTGTTCGAGTGTCCAAACACCAACTGTATTACTCACAATGAACCGGTTGAAAGTAGCTTTAAGATCTTTGAAAAGAAAGAAGATATTCGATTGAAGTGTAAGTATTGCGAAAAAGTCTTCTCTCGCGAGATCGTAACAGAAAGATAACGTCATACGGCAAAGCAGACCGAATGTAAAAACTATCAAATACCTCGCCTGTGCGGGGTATTTTGCGCTTTACCTATCCAAAGTTTGAAGGCACACTGAAAATTGATTTTTATCTAATAACTGATGGAATAAACCAATGACTAAAGTACTTCACACAGAATCTGCTCCAGCTGCAATCGGCCCATACGTACAAGGCGTTGACCTTGGCAACATGGTACTGACTTCTGGTCAAATCCCAGTAAACCCAGCAACTGGTGAAGTATCTGCTGATATCGCAGAGCAAGCTCGCCAATCTCTAGACAACGTTCAAGCGGTTGTTGAAGCTTCAGGCCTGACTGTAAAAGACATCGTAAAACTAACGGTATTCGTTAAAGACCTAAACGACTTCGGCACAGTAAACGAGGTTTACGGCAAATTCTTCGATGAGCACGGCGTTGCAAACTACCCTGCACGTTCATGTGTTGAAGTAGCTCGTCTACCAAAAGATGTAGGTATCGAGATCGAAGCTATTGCGGTTCGCAAATAGCTTTTAATCTCTAGATTAAACACCTTCGGATAAACGACTTAGCGTAATGCTGAGTGTTTATTAGATACAAAAAAGGTTGCCCCGTTGGCAACCTTTTTTATTGTTCATCGTTTCGCTTAGATAATTACTTTTTATTAAGCTCAACCACTTCTTTGTCTAACTCTTCAAGTTTCGCAGCCATCTGCTCACGAGCTAGGTTAGCCAGTTCACGAACATTAGACTTGTCGTAGCCTTCAGTGCTGATTGGTGGCAGCATTTCAACAATCACGTGACCATTGTTCCAACGGTTTAGCTTCACGCCACCGGTTGAGCTACACACGATAGGGATGATAGGCAAGCCAGCACCAATCGCAGCATGGAATGCACCTGTTTTGAATGGCAGCAGACCACGGCCACGAGAACGAGTGCCTTCAGGGAACATCCAAACTGAAACATCGCTCTCTTTTAGACTCGTCACGACCTGATCAATCGTACCTACCGCTTTGCTACGGTTAGCACGGTCAATTAGGATGTTACCCGTCAACCAGTAAAGCTGACCAAATAGAGGCATCCACACTAGGCTTTTCTTACCAACAGTTACCACTTTTGGCGTTACCGCTGATGAAATCGTGAATAGATCCCAGCTGTTTTGGTGGTTCGCCACATAAACATGTTGGCCGCGAGAGTAGGCATCTTCTGGGATGCGAAGCTCTAACTTCATGCCGAAGATCTTCGACATGCGACCGAAATAACGGCCAAAGGTAAATACGTGTTTCGGGTTGCGTGGACTTAATAGGCAGTAACCACAACCAAATACAAACATAAGAATCGCAAATATCGCCACTGCGAAAATACGTAATATTGCTATCATTTTGTTCCTCACCGACCGCCAAGTTGATTCATCTATTCGCGCACAAATGAGCAATAGATTTACTCGCGGTAAATACAACTATAAAAAAGCCGAAACCAAGGTTCCGACTTTTATGTTTTCATCTTACTGATTCATGAATCCACTAACCTAGGTTAGTTCGACTCACTAAATCGTGTAATGTTTGCGCCTAAGGCTGACAATTTATCTTCAATCTTATCGTAGCCACGATCGATGTGATAAATACGGTCAACGATGGTTTCACCTTGAGCAATACAGCCAGCAATAACAAGGCTCGCAGATGCGCGAAGGTCCGTTGCCATTACTTGAGCGCCGCTCAGTTTTTCCGTTTCACCACAGATAGCCGTGTTACCTTCGATTTCCGCTTTTGCACCCATTCGCTGTAACTCAGGAATGTGCATAAAACGGTTTTCAAAGATAGTCTCAGTGATAACACCACTGCCCTTCGCCATCATGTTAAGCAGAGTAAACTGTGCTTGCATGTCGGTTGGGAAACCAGGGTGAGGTGCCGTTACTATTTTCACCGCTTTCAGTTCACGACCCGTCATATCAAGACTGATCCAGTCTTCGCCCGTTTCAACCTTCGCACCCGCTTCTTCAAGCTTCGCTAAGGCAGCTTCAAGAAGATGAGCGTTGGTGTTGCGACAAACCACTTTACCGCCAGAAACAGCAGCAGCAACCAGGAAAGTACCTGTTTCAATACGGTCAGCAACCACAGAGTGTTGGCCACCACCAAGACGTTCAACGCCTTCGATAGTAATCGTATCTGTACCTGCGCCAGAAATTTTAGCACCCAGTTTGTTTAGGAAGTCAGCCGTATCAACAATCTCAGGCTCACGCGCTGAGTTATCGAGTACTGTTGTTCCTTCCGCTAGCGTTGCTGCACACATGATAGTAATGGTGGCACCCACACTTACTTTATCCATCACGATGTGCGCGCCTTTCAGACGGCCATCAACACTTGCTTTCACATAACCATCTTCCAACTTAATGGTCGCACCTAGTTGCTCTAGGCCGTGGATATGCAGATCAACAGGTCGAGCACCAATTGCACAACCGCCTGGAAGTGACACTTGGCCTTCACCAAAACGAGCGACTAGAGGACCTAAAGCCCAGATAGAAGCACGCATTGTTTTCACTAAATCGTAAGGCGCACAAAATTCATTAATTTCGCTGCCATCAACATGAACACTACCATTACGCGATACTTTTGCGCCTAAACGCTTAAGCAGTTCCATCGTAGTATCGATGTCACGTAGGTGAGGAACATTACTTACTTCCACTGGCTCTTCAGCAAGAATTGAAGCAAATAAGATAGGTAGCGCTGCATTTTTTGCGCCTGAGATCGTCACTTCACCGCTTAGCGGCTTATCCGATCCAATAACTCGAAACTTTTCCATCATAAACCTTAAAGTGACATCAGTTTCTTATCACGTTCCCACTCTTCCGGCGTGAAAGCCTTAATAGAAAGAGCATGGATGTCATTGCGTTGAATGTATTCCATTAGTGGGCCGTAGATTAGTTGCTGCTTCTTAACTCGATTCATGCCGTCAAAACATGGATCAACCGCAACAACTTCGTAATGACTGCCTTCCCCTTTCACGAAAATTTCCTGAAGGTTCAGTGCTTCTGCTAATAATTCTTGTACTTTTGTGCTGTCCACAAATAGCTCCTGCCTAATTTTTTATGTGTTCTGCCATCATTGGCTGGATATTGCTCAATTGGAACAACGTTCGTAATTGTTCTGGCACGAAACTGAGCATTATATGACAGTTTTGATTTTTTGCATGCTCTAATAAGTGAATTAGCATCACCATTCCTGCTGAATCGACTCGATTTATATGGCTAAGGTCAATTTCAACGCTCGATTCCGTCGTTTGCCACTTTTCCAATATACGCCAGATTGCAGGGACACTGTCTCGGTCTAAATCACCGAACAGTTGATACTCTTTAGAGCTTAGTGCTTGCCATTGAGAATGGCTCATTATTTGTTACTCTCAAAACGAATCGGTTGTGCGGCTAATTTCTCTAGTTCGTCTGCAACTTGTAAGATGCCTTCTTGACGAATCTTAGTATTCCACTCCGATTGCTTGCTCGACAACAAGCTAATACCTTCGGCAACCATATCAAATGCTTTCCACTCGCCAGATTTCTTGTCTTTGCGAAGCTTAAATTCAAGCTTAATGTTTGGTCGCGGCGTATCGATGATGTCGACCTTGATACTGGTAATGCGGCTATCCGCTTTGATTTTTGGTTCTGGACCAAATTCAATCGTCTGATCTGTGTATTGAGTCAGCACTTGGGCATAAGAAGAAACAAGGTATTTACGGAATGAATCGATAAACACGCCCACGTCTTTTCTATCCGCGCCTTTCAAGTTTGGTCCAAGTAACTTAAGAGCTGCATATTGTGCATTCACATAAGGCATCAACTCTTCTTCCACGATGACCTTCAATAACTCTGGATCTTGGTGGATGTTGTCTTGTTCACTCTTCAAACGCTCAAATGCCACTTCGGCAACTTGAGTCATCATCTGGTAAGGCTGAGTACGGTCAATCGATTCTGCAGCAAAGGCTTGGGTAGAAATAAGCAACGCCATTGCCGCCATAAACATTGATTTCAAGTAACCAATAGCTTTTAAATAACTAATAGTTTTCAACATTATCTTATTCCTTAGCTTCGCTGTCATTAGAACCACCAACGCTATACAGCACTTGGCCAATCAAATCTTCTAGTACCAATGCTGACTTAGTGTCTTCAATTGAATCACCATCGACCAACATCTCTTCATCATCAAAAATGAAGCCTGGAACCAGACTAATGTACTGCTCACCAATTAAGCCAGATGTTAAAATTTGAGCACTAGAGGTATCTGGAAATTGTGAGTACTTCCCGTCAATAGACAGTTCAACGACAGGAAGGTAGCTCTCGGTATCAAGCTCAATGCTTTTAACTCGTCCAACAACGACGCCACCCACTTTCACTGGAGAACGAACTTTTAGGCTGCCAATGTTGTCAAAGGTCGCTTTTAGATTGTAAGTATGGTTCGAACCTATGCCTTTTACGTCAGCGACTTGAAAGATCATGATTAAGATTGCGCAAATTCCGGCAATAACAAAGGTGCCGACCCATAATTCTAATTTTCGAGTTTGTTGCATGATTAATTCCCAAACATCAATGCGGTAAGAACAAAATCTAGCCCTAGTACCGCTAGAGAAGAGTGCACTACAGTGCGTGTGGTTGCCTGACTGATACCTTCTGAAGTCGGTACTGCGTCATAACCATTGAAAAGTGCGATCCAAGTTACGGTGATAGCGAAGACCATACATTTGATCATGCTGTTACCAATATCTCGGCCAAGTTCTACTGAAGACTGCATCGCAGACCAGAAACTGCCGTGATCAATGCCTTTCCAATCAACACCAACCAGTTGACCGCCCCAAATACCTACCGCCATAAAAATCATAGCAAGCAATGGCATTGAGATAAGCCCGGCCCAAAGACGTGGTGCAATAATGCGTTTAAGAGGGTCAACGGCCATCATCTCAAGGCTTGAGATCTGCTCTGTTGCCTTCATTAACCCAATCTCTGCCGTGAGTGCTGAACCGGCTCGACCTGCAAATAATAACGCAGTCACCACAGGCCCCAACTCACGCAACAGTGAAAGCGCGACCATTTGACCAAGGTTTCCCTCAGCGCCGTAGTCAATTAACACGACATAGCCCTGCAGGCTGAGCACCATGCCGATAAACAGACCCGAAACTAAAATAATAGCCAATGACTGAACGCCAACGCTATAAAGTTGTTTTACTAATAAGGGGAAGTTTTTTAGTCGCGGGATGCCAAACAAAGCCCCAAATAACATCAGGCTTGCTCGACCAAATGACTCACAGCTCGCAAGTGTACGCTTACCGACACCCGCAATAGTTTTAACAATCATATTAAAACAAATCCTTTTCTAAGCTCTTCGCAGGGAATCTAAATGGTACTGGACCATCGGCTTCGCCTTGCAAAAATTGCTGCACTCTCGGATCGCTATTGTTGTACAACTCATCAGGTGTTCCAGCGGCAATAATCTTGCTATCTGCCATGAGGTAAACCCAATCAGCAATACTCATCACCTCTGGCACATCGTGAGAAACAACAATCGAGGTTAAGCCCAAGGCTTGATTGAGATTTCGTATCAATTCAACCAATACGCCCATGGTGATGGGATCTTGGCCAACAAACGGCTCATCGTACATGATAAGTTCTGGATCCAGTGCGATTGCGCGCGCCAGTGCGGCACGCCTAGCCATTCCGCCAGACAACTCACTCGGCATCAATTGCGCAGCACCACGTAATCCTACCGCTTCAAGCTTAAGTAATACGATGGTACGAATGAATTTTTCATTAAGTTCAGTGTGCTCTCGCAGCGGAAACGCCACATTATCAAAGACATTGAGATCCGTAAAAAGCGCACCCGATTGGAATAGCATGCTCATTTTCTTACGTGCTTGATATAGCTTTCGACGTGATAATGCAGGGATATTGTCACCATCAAACCAAACTTCGCCTTCATCTGGCGGCAGTTGCCCACCGATCAAACGCAGTAAAGTCGTTTTGCCGATCCCAGACGGCCCCATGATGGCGGTTATCTTGCCTTGAGGCACCTCTAAACTGATGTCATCAAAGATAACGCGGTCACCGCGTGAGAAGCTGAGGTTCTTAACTTTCACAAGCTCAGTATTCAACATATTTTTGTTGTTTCCTTGCTTTAAAAAACGCCAATTATGGCTGCAATAATAATGAGTCTACTTTAGAATTAAAAGCACTGTTCAATTAATTCATATTAAACAGGAATCTATGCAGGGATTTGAAAGCATTAGGAAATTATCTATTGATCTCTCTTTCTTGCCTGCTAACTGGTAATTAATTTGCCGAGTGACTTCCCTTTTATCTAGCAACAGGTCAAAATTAGCGGTTAATTCTCCGTTTTTATTAATTTTTTAGGAATCATCATGCTTGAAGCGATTGCGTTTCTTATTATCGGTCTAGGTTTTTTGGTGTGGAGTGCAGATAAGCTGGTTTACGGTGCCGCTGCTCTTGCTCGCAACTTCGGTATTTCACCACTAGTTATCGGTATGACGATCTTAGCAATGGGGTCTTCGGCTCCTGAAATGATGGTTTCTGCGACAGCAGCCCTTGATGGCAAAACAGATACAGCTGTAGGCAACGTACTGGGCTCTAACATCGCCAACATCGCGCTGATTTTAGGTATTACAGCCCTTATCAAGCCGTTATCGATTAGCTCAGGCGTGATTCGTCGTGAACTACCATTAATGATCGGTGTCACTCTGCTAGCGGGCGCCCTATTGTGGGATAACCATTTAGGCTTCTATGAAGGCGTGTTGTTGTTTGTTCTTTTTGCCGCGTTTTTGTTTGCTATGTTGCAAATCAGCCGCAGCGAGAAAAAGAACGGCGATGCTTTCCTTGATGAGCAAGAATCAGAGATCCCTGAAGGCGTAAGTAACCCTAAGGCTGCAATGTGGGTCGTGATTGGTCTAATCGTCCTACCTTTAGCTGCTGATATGCTGGTAGATAACGCTGTGATCATCGCGAAGTTCTTCGGCATGAGCGACCTTGTCATTGGTTTAACCATCATTGCTGTTGGTACTAGCCTTCCTGAACTTGCAGCATCACTAGCCGGCGTTATGAAGGGTGAAGATGATATGGCTGTAGGTAATATCATTGGTTCAAACGTATTCAACATCCTTGCTGTTATGGGTATCCCGGGCATCCTAAACCCTTCGATCTTGAGCGAGTTCGCTATGGGTCGTGACTTCTGGGTAATGCTAGGCGTATCGCTACTACTTGTTGTGATGGCACTAGGAAAATCTCGTAGTGTGAATCGTATTGAAGGCGGCGTGTTAATTGTGACGTTCGTGGCCTACCAAAGTTACCTATTAATGAACATGTCGGCTTAATTGTTGATTTAACTTCCCGTACTTGGAGTATTTGATGTCTCAGCCATTTGATTACCGCAGCGTTGCAAAACAAGTTTTGGAAACCGAAGTTGCAGGTCTCACTCAATTAGACCAATATTTTAATGATGATTTTTGTAAAGCTTGCGACCTTATCCTGAACAACAAAGGCAAAGTCGTTGTGATGGGCATGGGTAAATCAGGCCACATTGGCAACAAAATCGCAGCAACATTGGCAAGTACCGGGACATCGGCTTTCTTTGTTCACCCAGGCGAAGCGGCGCATGGCGACTTAGGCATGATCGAACCTGGTGATATTGTGATTGCAATATCCAACTCCGGCGAATCGGGAGAAATCCTCAGCCTATTTCCTGTGTTAAAGCGTCTGAGCATCAAGATCATCAGCATGACAGGCAAGCCAGCATCAAACATGGCAACCCTGTCTGATATCCATTTACAAATTTCAGTACCGGAAGAAGCTTGTCCGCTGGGCTTAGCACCAACAACAAGCACCACGGCGACTTTGGTCATGGGTGATGCATTAGCCGTTGCACTTTTGCAGGCTCGAGGCTTCACCGCTCAAGACTTTGCCCTGTCTCATCCTGGTGGCGCTTTAGGTCGTCAGCTGCTGTTGAAGCTCGACGACATCATGCACACAGGCGATTCACTTCCTGTTGTAGCACCCGACGCACTAGTAAGAGACGCTCTACTAGAGATATCTCAGAAAGGCTTAGGCATGACAGCAATCGTTGGTGAAGATGGCCAAATGGCCGGTATTTTTACCGATGGTGATTTACGCCGTATCTTAGACAAACGCGTTGATATCCATAACACGCAGATCGGTGATGTGATGACGCTAAACCCGACGGTAGCCGAGCCAAACATGCTCGCGGTTGAGGGCTTAAACTTGATGCAAGCGAAGAGCATCAATGGCCTGATGTTATGCCAAGAAGGTAAATTAGTCGGAGCGTTAAACATGCATGACTTACTGAAAGCAGGAGTAATGTAATGACACAGACAGTCGAAACTCTATACGGCACTGTTAATTCAGATGTATTTGCAATTGCAAAAGAGATCAAACTGCTGATTTGCGATGTCGATGGTGTCTTCTCTGATGGTCGCATCTACATGGGCAACAACGGTGAAGAGCTGAAAACCTTCCACACTCGTGACGGTTACGGTATCAAATCACTGATGAACGCAGGCATTGAAATCGCGATCATCACGGGTCGCAAATCTCAAATTGTTGAGAATCGTATGACCGCTCTAGGCATTAAGCTGATTTATCAAGGTCAAGACGATAAAGTTAAGGCATACCAAGATATTTGCGATAAGCTTTCTGTAAACCCTGAAAATACAGGTTACATCGGAGACGATCTGATTGACTGGCCTGTAATGGAAAAAGTTGGCTTGAAGGTCTGTGTGGCAGATGGGCACCCGCTACTTGCAAAGCGTGCAAACTACGTGACAACCATTAACGGTGGTCATGGCGCGGTACGTGAAGTCTGTGACCTTATTTTACAAGCAAGAAATGAACTCGACGTGCATAAAGGTTTAAGCATATGAGTTTTACTCGTATTATCTATTTAATACTCATATTTATTGCCTCTTGGTCGACCTATTACTTGTACGACAAAGAGCAAACATCAACGATACAAGTGGCTCCAAATTTGGAGCTGCCCGCGTTTAGTGGCAAAAGCCTGAACAACATTAGCTACGACGAAAGCGGTATTCGCAGCTATCAGGTTGAATCGACGTATTTAGAACACTACTCAGTAGTTGGCGATACGCACTTTCAAAACCCAGTTCTTTCGGTATTCCGTGAAGGGCACACGATTGAATGGCAAGTCACCGCTGATCGCGCGATTATGGATGAGAATCAAGTTGTCACGTTTTATGATAACGTCGTAGCAAAGAACCTGTTGCCAGAAGCCAGCTTCGATACAATGACCACAGATAAAATGGTTGTTGAGCTGCCTAGCCGAGATTTTTATTCAGAGACTCCGGTCCATATGATCGGTACATTTTTTGAAACTGAGGGACAAGCAATGAAAGGTAACTTCGGTACCAACAATGCAACCCTCTTTAATTCTGTTCAAGGTAGATATGAAACTCTTACACCTTAGTTTATTCGCTTTGACCCTTGCGGCACCTAATGTCTATGCTCTGTCTTCGGATAGTGAGCAACCTGTCTACATTGACTCAGACAGCCAGCAATTGGATATGAAAAGTAACCAAGTGACTTTCCTTGGTGATGTGAACCTTAAACAAGGCAGCATCAATATCAATGCCGATAAGGTTATTGTTACTCGTAACGCCGTAAACGGTGAGATTGAAGAAATTCAAGGCTTCGGTAAGCCAGCAACCTTCTCTCAGCTTACTGACGACGGTAAGACACTCTACGGTGAAGCTGACGACCTGCACTACCAGCTTGTTGCCGACCGACTGATCATGACTAAGAATGCGATGTTATCTCAAGATGGCAGCATCATTCGCGGTTCTAAGATCACTTACCAGATCGGTTCTCAGAAATTAGTCGCTGACAGTGGTGAAAACAAACGAGTGTCAACGGTTTTACAACCAACGGAAGTGAATAAGTAACGATGGCTGTTCTTAAAGCAAAAAACCTAGCGAAAACCTACAGTAAACGTAAGGTTGTTACCGATGTAAGCTTACAGGTAGAGTCAGGCCAGATCGTCGGTCTGCTTGGGCCTAACGGTGCAGGTAAAACCACATCTTTCTATATGATTGTTGGTTTGGTGGCGCGTGATGAAGGTACCATCAGCATTGATGACCGAGACATCAGTATCTTACCAATGCACAGCCGCTCTCGTCTTGGTATCGGTTACCTGCCTCAAGAAGCATCGATTTTCCGTAAGTTGTCCGTAGAGAACAACATCATGGCGGTTTTACAAACCCGTGATGAAATGACCAACGAACAACGCCAAGATAAGCTGGAAGACCTGCTAGAAGAGTTCCACATCCAACATATCCGCACCAGCAATGGTATGGCTCTGTCGGGTGGTGAGCGTCGTCGTGTAGAGATTGCTCGTGCACTAGCAGCAAACCCGCAGTTCATTCTATTGGATGAACCATTCGCCGGTGTTGACCCGATCTCAGTAATCGATATCAAAAAAATCATTGTTCACTTACGTGATCGCGGCTTGGGCGTTTTGATTACCGACCACAACGTTCGTGAAACATTAGACGTGTGTGAAAAAGCTTACATCGTAAGCCAAGGACACCTGATCGCTGAGGGTACTCCTGAAGATGTTCTCAATAACGAACAAGTTAAACAAGTTTATCTAGGCGAACAATTCCGTCTATGATTATATAGAGAGTATCGAGAGTTCTAAGAATAATAACTAGGTAAGTCACACTGAATGAAACCCTCATTACAACTTAAGCTAGGCCAACAGTTAGCAATGACTCCTCAATTGCAGCAAGCGATTCGTTTGTTGCAATTGTCTACTTTAGATTTGCAGCAAGAGATTCAAGAAGCACTTGAATCTAACCCACTACTCGATGTCGAAGAAGGCAATGAAGATACGCCAACATCGGAAGAAAAACCTAGCAGTGACGAAAAAGAAACTGTTGAAGCCACAGAGCAAGACTTACCTGATAGCTCAGACTTAATCGAAAAATCAGAGATTGGCAACGAACTAGAAATCGACACAACTTGGGAAGACGTCTACAGCGCGAACACCGGTAACACGGGTATTGCGATTGATGACGACATGCCGGTTTATCAAGGCGAAACCACTCAAAGCCTGCACGATTACCTACTTTGGCAACTCGACTTAACGCCATTCACTGACACCGACCGAAGCATCGCTTTTGCATTAATCGATGCCATCGACGACTACGGCTACCTCACTGTAACTTGTGAAGACATCCTTGAAAACTTCGACAATGAAGAGATCGAGCTTGATGAAATTGAAGCGGTACGTAAACGAATTCAGCAGTTTGATCCGCTAGGTGTCGGTTCAGTCAACCTGCAAGATTGCTTGTTACTGCAACTGGCAACCTTTCCCCAAGATACGCCTTGGCTTAACGAAGCTAAGTTAGTACTTACTAGCCATATCGACCAACTCGGCAATCGCGATTACAAACTGGTTATCAAAGAGACCAAGTTGAAAGAAGCAGAACTACGTGAAGTTTTGCAACTGATTCAACAGCTGGACCCTCGTCCTGGCAGTAAGATTACTCCGGATGAAACTGAGTATGTGGTTCCAGATGTATCTGTCTTCAAAGACCTTGGCAAATGGTTAGTGACCATTAACCCTGATAGCGTGCCTAAGTTGAAAGTGAATCAGCAGTACGCTGATCTGGGCAGTAAAGGCAACAGCGCCGACAATCAATACATCCGCTCAAATTTGCAAGAAGCAAAGTGGTTAATTAAAAGCCTAGAGAGCCGAAATGAGACGCTACTCAAAGTTGCGCGATGCATTGTTGAACATCAGCGTGATTTCTTCGAACATGGCGAAGAAGCGATGAAGCCAATGGTTCTTAATGATGTTGCGTTAGCTGTTGATATGCACGAATCCACGATCTCTCGTGTGACGACTCAAAAATTCATGCATACGCCACGTGGCATCTTCGAGCTCAAATACTTTTTCTCAAGCCATGTCAGCACTGACAATGGCGGTGAATGTTCATCTACAGCAATTCGCGCACTCATCAAGAAGCTTGTCGCAGCGGAAAATACCGCGAAGCCTCTAAGTGATAGTAAGATTGCTGCTTTACTGGCTGACCAAGGAATTCAGGTAGCTAGACGTACCATAGCGAAATACCGTGAGTCTCTGGGCATTGCCCCATCGAGTCAGCGTAAACGCCTGCTATAAGCTCATTTAGTCGCTAGTTACTTAGCAACTATGATCAGGCAACCAACTGAAAAGGAAAGTCTATGCAAATCAATATTCAAGGCCATCACGTTGATCTTACCGATTCAATGCAAGACTATGTTCACACCAAATTCGACAAACTTGAGCGCTTCTTTGATCATATCAATAGCGTTCAGGTTGTTTTAAAAGTTGAGAAAATCAATCAAATCGCAGAAGCTACCCTGCATATAAATCAGGGGGAAATCCATGCGACAGCAACAGATGAAAGCATGTATGCAGCGATTGATTCATTGGTTGATAAACTCGTCCGCCAACTCAACAAGCACAAAGAAAAGCTAAGTAGTCACTAACATGCAATTAAGCGAAGTACTTTCATTGGACTGCACCAAAAGTGCAGTCCAATGCACAAGCAAAAAAAGAGCCCTTGAGCTCATCAGCCAGATAGCAGCTGAGAGCTGCGGTCAAGATTCAACAGAGCTA
Source organism: Vibrio sp. 10N.261.52.C11 (assembly GCF_041471405.1). Taxonomy (NCBI): domain Bacteria; kingdom Pseudomonadati; phylum Pseudomonadota; class Gammaproteobacteria; order Vibrionales; family Vibrionaceae; genus Vibrio; species Vibrio sp. 10N.261.52.C11. The sequence continues at coordinate 42,332 of NZ_JBFROI010000054.1, read as the reverse complement.
TTTGAGTGTATGTTGAGCCGTGAGAAGATGGGCAGTACCGGTATTGGTAATGGTATCGCGATTCCCCATGCTCGTATGAATGTCAGTGATAAAGCGATAGCTGTATTACTGCAATGCCAAGATCCTATCGAATTTGATGCGATTGATAATCGTCCTGTCGACCTACTATTTGCCCTGCTTGTTCCTAGCGAACAATGCAAAGAGCATCTAAAAACCCTTTCTTGTATGGCAGAACGACTAAACGACAAGCAGACTCTTAAACAGCTGCGTAATGCTCAGAGCGATCAAGAGCTTTACGACATCATGATTCAAGTGCCAACTTGCGAGCAATAACATGCGATTAATCGTGGTTAGTGGCCAATCAGGGGCCGGTAAAAGTGTTGCGTTACGAGTCCTAGAAGACTTGGGGTATTACTGTGTCGATAATCTACCAGTAAACCTGCTCAACAACTTTGTCGAATCGGTACGCGAAAGCAACCAAAACGTTGCGGTAAGTATTGATATACGTAACCTACCGAAAGAGCCTCAGTTAGTCACCGACACGCTCGAGCAACTCGAGTCAGCTACAAACATCGATGTTGATGTATTGTTCCTCGATGCCAGCAAGCAGACACTCCTTAAGCGCTACAGCGAAACCCGCAGAATCCACCCTTTATCAATTGGCCAAGAAAAGCTCTCTCTTGAGCAAGCGATTGATTTAGAGAAGACACTTCTGACACCTCTCGCAGAGCACGCCAGCATTGTGATCGACAGCAGTGACTGCAACCTCTACGAATTGAGTGAAAAGGTTCGATTTAAAGTTGAAGGCAAAGAGAAGCAAGAGCTGATCATCGTCTTTCAATCTTTCGGTTTTAAGTATGGCTTGCCAAGTGATGCCGACTACGTGTTTGATGTTCGCTTTTTGCCGAACCCTCACTGGGAACCTGCACTACGACCACTAACCGGGCTAGATGCACCAATTCACTCCTTTCTAGAAGAACACTCAGAAGTTCTGGAACTCAAGCAACAGATCCAAGGCTTTGTTGAACAGTGGTTACCAATGTTAGAGAAGAACAATCGCAGTTACCTAACGGTCGCGATTGGCTGTACTGGCGGCAAACACCGCTCGGTTTATCTAACCCAGAAAATTGGTGAGTACTTTGAGCAACTTGGCCATCAAGTTCAAATCAGACACGCCTCCCTAGAGAAGCACCAACAGGGCTAACCATGGAATTAACTCGAACTGTACTGATCCAAAATCGCTTGGGTCTTCACGCTAGAGCAGCCGTAAAGTTGGTTGAGCTTGCACAAAGCTTTGATGCAACCATCACTATCCATAGCGAAGAAGATAAAACAGCAACAGCAGACAGCGTAATGGGGTTACTTATGCTGGAATCAGCGCAAGGGCAACATATTACGATTCAAGCTGCAGGTACCGATTCACAGCAAGCACTGGATGCCGTCTGTCATCTCATTGAAGACAAGTTTGATGAGGGTGAGTAGCGAAAACGCTTCACTCACAACGCCTAAGACTCAAACAACGAACCAACCTATATTAAATCTTAGTTCTACCTAAGTTTATGATTTAAATAAGCCCTAGAATTAAGTTACTATTCCAAGCATTGTAAGAATAATGAGATAGGAGGAAAATATGGCAGAGCAATTAGAATTCGACCAAGCTCACCAAACCCTCCAAGAAGTCAGCGAAGCCCTAGAAAACGGCCGATTTGTTCACGTACGCCGACAACTTCAGGACATGGAACCTGAGGATATTGCACACCTTTTAGAAGCCTCCCCTCGCAAAAGTCGTGACGTACTCTGGCAACTCACCGATCCTGAAGACTACGGTGAAATTCTTGATGAACTAAACGAAGACGTCAAAGATGCTCTTGTGTCAAAAATGGCACCTGAGACCTTGGCAGAAGCAACCGAAGGCATGGAAACCGATGACGTCGCGTACGTACTTCGAAGCCTACCCGACGATGTTTCTCGCGAAGTCCTTTCTCAAATGGACTCCGTCGATCGTGCGTTAGTTGAAACCGCCCTGTCGTACCCTGAAGATTCAGCGGGTGCGATCATGAATACCGACGTAATCACGATTCGTGGTGATGTCGATGTCGACGTTGTATTGCGCTACATGCGTATGCGTGGCGAACTGCCAGATGCAACTGATGCTCTGTATGTTATTGATGAAGAAGAACGTCTTATCGGTAACCTATCACTTACCACGCTAGTAACGACTCAACCTGATGTCCCTGTTTCAGAAGTGATGGATGATGCCGACGAAGCGATCGCGGTAGAAACCAGTGCGTCAGATATCGCGAGCCTGTTTGAACGTCGTAACTGGGTTTCTGCGCCTGTCATCGATAGTAACCAGCACCTTGTTGGTCGTATCACCATCGATGATGTGGTTGATGTTATCCGTGAAGATGCCGAACACTCAATGATGAGTATGGCGGGTATGGACGATGACGAAGATACCTTCGCACCGGTCGTAAAATCTGCTCGTCGTCGTAGTGTGTGGCTTGGTGCTAACGTACTCGCAGCACTGGCGGCAGCATCTGTATCAAACATGTTTGAAGCAACGCTCGATCAAATGGCAGCGATTGCGGTTCTGATGACTATCGTGCCTTCGATGGGGGGTGTTGCGGGTAACCAAACCGTTGCTCTGGTGATTCGTGGTTTGGCACTCGGTCATATCGGTGACAGTAACAAACGCGAACTGCTACTCAAAGAGGCAGCCATCGGCTTCCTAAACGGCGTTCTATGGGCCGTTATCATTGGTGGTATCGTGGTGGCTTGGAAAGGTAACTGGATACTGGGAGGCATCATCTCAGCGGCGATGATGACCAACTTGATTGTCGCAGGTATTGCTGGTGTAACTATCCCAGTGATGTTGAAGAAGATGAATATCGATCCAGCCCTTGCTGGCGGTATGGCACTGACCACAGTAACCGATGTTATTGGCCTATCGGTGTTCCTAGGCTTAGCGACCATACTGATCTAGTTAGCATAAGCAGTTAGCCAATTTTTGGCGAAATACAGAAAACAAAAAGGGAGCCACGGCTCCCTTTTTTAATTCATCAGATTCGCTTTAATTGAATTACTCACCCGCGACTTTCATCGACTCAAGCAGGATAGAACCCGTTTGAATTTGCGAACGTGTTTCTACGTCGTTACCCACAGCAACAATCTGAGTAAACATGTCTTTTAGGTTACCTGCGATTGTTACTTCTGATACTGGGTATTGGATCTCTCCGTTTTCAACCCAGAAACCTGCAGCGCCACGTGAATAATCACCCGTTACGGTGTTTACGCCTTGGCCCATCACTTCAGTGACTAGGAAGCCAGTACCCAACTCTTTTAGCATCTGCTCAAAGTTTTGACCGGTCGATTTAACGAACCAGTTATGAATACCACCAGCATGACCGGTTGGCGTCATATCCATCTTACGTGCGGCATAGCTCGTTAGTAGGTAAGTTGCTAGCACACCGTCAGTGATGATTTCACGATCTTGAGTGAACACACCTTCGCTATCAAATGGGCTTGAAGCCAAACCACGTAGGATGTGAGGACGCTCAGAGATATTGAACCAATCAGGTAGGATTTTCTGACCTAAATGATCCAATAAGAAAGATGACTTACGGTAAAGGTTGCCGCCACTGATCGCCATCACAAGGTGACCGATAAGACCTGTCGCAACATCGTTAGCGAACATAATTGGGTATTGGCCTGTTGGTAGCTTTTTCGCATCCAAACGGCTAATCGTCTTTTCTGCAGCTTCCTGACCTACACGCTCAGGCGTCCACAGCTCATCACGGTGACGTGCAACGGTGTAGCTGTAGTCACGTTCCATTTCACCGTTAGCGCCTTGCCCAATCACGCAGCAGCTCGTGCTATGGCGACTTGAAGCGTAGCTTGCTAGTAAGCCATGGCTGTTACCATAAACCTTAACGCCATAGTGGCTATCGTAGCTTGCGCCATCACTCTGTTTGATCTTGTCGCTATAAGCTAACGCTTGCTTCTCAGCAGCAATCGCAATCTCAGCGGCATAGTCAGGGTTTGGTTCATCAGGGTGAAAAAGATCCAAGTCTGGAATTTCTTTTACCATGTATTCTTTTGCTGCAGGACCTGCAAATGGGTCTTCAGACGTGTACTGAGCGATATCAAGCGCAGCCGCGACTGTTTGAGCAATAGCCTTTTCACTCAGATCAGATGTAGATGCGCTGCCTTTTTTCTGGCCGCGATAAACAGTAATACCTAGCGCACCATCACTATTAAATTCAACGTTTTCCACTTCACACATACGTGTTGAAACACTTAAACCCGTTGACTTAGTAATAGCGACCTCAGCTGCGTCTGCACTCACTGATGCCATATCCAACGCTTTAGCTACTGCGGCTTCTAGCTCAACTCTTTGCTGGGCGACTTGCTGTTTTACATCCATATCTATTCTAATTTTTTAGGTCAATATTACGTAGGATAACAAGAATTTCGCTTTCTCCCCAAGATTCTTGCTAAAATAGGCAATATATTCGTTTGAGATAGTGACATAGGCAGAAAAGATGGCTCGCAAAAACCAAAAAGCCCCATGGGAACCAGAAGAAGAAATCATCTGGGTAAGTAAGACAGAAATGAAAACGGACATGGATGCCCTGCAAAAGCTGGGAGAAGAGCTTGTTGGTCTAAAGCCTTCTGTATTAGATAAATTTCCGCTGTCTGAAGATTTGGCACAAGCGATTAAAGATGCACAACGCTTTAAAAATGAAGCGAAGCGTCGTCAACTTCAATACATTGGTAAAGTAATGCGTAATGTCGATCCTGAGCCAATTCAAGCGGCTTTGGATAAAGTACGTAACAAGCACTCACAAGCAACAGCTGAACTACATAAGCTTGAGCAACTGCGTGATCGTGTTGTTGCTGAAGGTGATGCGGCTATTTCAGAAGTAATGGAAATGTACCCTGAAGCAGACCGTCAGCGTCTTCGTCAGCTAGCTCGCCAAGCTAACAAAGAGAAATCAGCGAACAAGCCTGCAAAGTCTTCTCGTGAGATCTTCCAAATCTTAAAAGAGCTAAAGCTAGAAGACTAATCGTTATCTCGCTTTACTCATAGAGTGAATAAAAGACCTAGCACATGCTAGGTCTTTTTGTTTTTGACGCACTCGATATCAAGAAGCACTCAATATCAATAAATACTCACAGGAGTGATGAGTCGTCACTCACCCGCTTTAACAAATGAGCTTAATTCTGTCTGTGGATGATCCGCCGTCAGTGCCTCTATCGAGTCTTCAACCAACACCTGACCTAGCGCCACAAACACAAACTTATTCGCGATACTGCGTGCGTCACCTAAATGGTGAGTCACCATCAAGACCGTAATATTTCGCTCTGCCGCTAATCGCTTCACTAAGCTAAGCATCTCTTCGCGAAGCAAAGGGTCAAGCGCAGAGAAAGGTTCATCAAGCAGCCAAATATCATGAGGTTGGACAAAACAACGCGCTAACGCGACACGCTGGCGTTGACCACCGGATAAGTGCTCAGGCAATCTATCCAAATACTCTGCAACACCTACTTGTGCGGCTGCTTGCTCAACTTTGAGCTTTTGGGTTGCCGTAAGCTTTAATCCCGGGTGCAGACCTAAACCAATATTTTCACGTACCGTGAGATGGGCAAACAGGTTGTGCTCTTGAAACAACATCGCCAACGGACGCTGATGTGCTTCTTTACCAATAAGCGACTGCCCAGCCACTGATATCTCACCCGATGTAGGCTCGATGAAACCAGCAACTAGCGCCAACAGTGTAGACTTACCCGCACCACTCGGCCCCATAAGCGCAACAATATCGCCCTGCTCAGCTTGAAAATCAAAGCTAAACAACTCTCTGTGATAATGGTAATCCACATCTTTCATCACTAACATCATCGGTTCCTTAATTCTTTAGCATCGAGCTTAGATCTTCGAGTAAATAAGAATTCTATTAAGCTAAAACTGCCGACGCTCAGTAACAGTAAGCTCACAGAAACTACCGCCGCCGCTTCCATTTGATAGCTGCCTAACAATTGGAATAGGTACAAAGGCAGAGTTCTAAAATCTTGGCTACCAAACAAAGCAATCGCGCTTAAGTCACCCATCGCCAACATAAAGCTAATCGAGAAGGCTTGCGCCATCGGCTTACGCAATGCTCGCCACTCCACTAACCTAAAACGCGTGAAACCTGTCATACCCAAGCTTGCACACACATACTGGTACTGCTGAGACAAATGCAGCATAGGTTGAGCTAGGGTTTTAATTACGTAAGGCAGCGCCATTAAGCTGTTGACGGCAATCACGATAAAGAAAGCTAAACTGAATACATCGGTGAATGAACGCAGTAATAAGAAGATACCCGTACTGATCACCAGCCCCGGAGTCACCAAGATAATAGTGCCAATCAGCTCGATTTTATCGGCTCGAAAATTCTTGTTCTGTAAACGCCATGCTCGGCTAGTCAGTAGTATGGCGATACCAATACCAACTGCGATAACACTTGCTAATGACGCGACTTTAACCGAGGTCATTAACGCCGCCCAAAACGGCTCGCTGCTGAGTACGGTTAATGCCTGCGAGTTAATTCCACTGACGATAACCATAGCTAATGGCGGCAATACCAGCATTGAGACTATGATGATCCAAAAGCTATCCCAAGCTTTTGACCACCAGCTGTCCTTAACCAAATATTTCTCTTCAGACAACTGACTGGCCGTCACTGAAATAGGCTTCGATAGGCGTTGAATGCTCACCGCTAGCACACCACACAGCAGCATTTGCCATATCGCGAGCAAGGCACCAGCTTGAAGGTCAAAGTCGAATTTAATCGCCTGATAAATAGCGAGCTCGATAGTGGTTGATTTAGGTCCACCGCCTAGCGCCATCACGGTAGCAAAGCTGGTAAAACACAACATGAAGACTAAGCCACACACATGTGGTAATTGCTGTCTTAAGCGAGGCCATTCAACCCATCTGAATTTGTTCCAATGACTCATACCCAAGTGAGCACAAAGCTTGTGTTGCTCGGCAGGCACGGTATCTAACGCTTGCAGAAGTAAGCGACTGGCATAAGGCAAGTTGAAGAAAACGTGCGCCAGCAAAATACCATTCAATCCGTATATGGAAAATGGCAATTCAATATCGAAGTTCGCCAAAAACTTAGCTAACCAACCACTATTGCCATAGATCGCAAGTAAGCCAAATACACCCACTAACACTGGCAGGACTAAGGTCGACGCGAACAGCCTTAACAACAAAGCGCGTCCAAAAAATTGTCTACGACACAGCGCATGAGCAATAGGTATAGCAAAGCCAACACTCAGCACCGTTGAGAGTGTCGCCTGATAAAAACTGAATTTCGTTACATGCCAATAGTAGGGATCGGACCATACTTGGCTGATATCAAGAGAAGGGGCATTGCTAAGCAATGCCCCAACTGCTGAAACCACGAAGGCAGTAATGAGTATCGCTACCCAAATCCCAACCTTAGGTGTTTTCTTTATCATAGATTGTTTTTTACCGTAAATGGTTCGCTCAGTTAACATCGAACAAACCTTTAAATACAGAAAGTTAGAAAGCTAATTTTTTAAAAGCAAATTAAAAAGTAAGTGCACTCTGCCATTCACGAATCCATGGCTTACGCTTCTCGGCGATCTCTTCTGAGCTAAAGCTCAGCGCTTTCTGAGGAACCGTAAGTTGCTCAAACCCTTTTGGTAACTCAACATCCGTCACTGGGTACATCCAGTTACCTGTTGGCATCGCCGTTTGGAATTCATCACTTAGGATAAACGCCATAAACTCATCAGCAAGTTTCTCGTTCTTACTGCCTTTAACCTTGGCGGCCACTTCCACTTGAGTGTAATGCCCTTCTTCAAAGCTTGCCGCTGCGTACTTAGAATCGCTCTCAGCAATAATGTGGTAAGCAGGAGACGTTGTGTAAGACAAGACTAAATCCGACTCGCCTTCTAGGAACATAGAGTAAGCTTCAGACCAGCCTTTGGTTACAGTCACTGTTTTCTGAGCAAGCTTCTTCCATGCTGCTGTCGCTTCATCACCGTATACTGATTTCATCCAAAGCATCATGCCTTGGCCTGGTGTTGATGTACGTGGATCTTGGTAGATGACCTTAAGATCATCACGCTGCTCAACCAGTTCTTTCAAGCTCTTCGGCGGGTTTTCCAGTTTCTCTTTATTGTAAACAAAAGCAAAGTAGCCAAAGTCATAGGGTACAAAAGTGCTGTCGTTCCAACCATTAGGAAGCGTTACCGATGACGTATCAACATTATGCTCAGCCAATAAGCCCGTCGCTTTCGCTTCAGCCATTAGGTTGTTGTCTAGGCCTAATACGATGTCAGCTTTGCTGTTGCCGCCTTCGAGACGCAAGCGGTTAAGAATAGACACGCCATCTTCAAGCGCGACAAAGTTCACATCACAACCACACTTCTCTTCGAATGCTTTTTCAACGGCAGGACGAGGGCCCCAATCCGCAGCAAAAGAGTCATAGGTGTATACAGTCAAAGTGTTGTCTGCAGCAAAGGCAGAAAAAGAAATAGCTGTAGTAACAGCAAGGGTAGTTAATGTGAATTTCACTGGACGCTCTCCATGGTCTGAGCGGCACAGGTTTGAGGGAGGAGAACGGTAGAGGTTGTTCCTAACTCAATTCCTACGCCAGCATTATCTGGTTCAGGTTTACGGGTCCCAAGCACCTGCTTGATCTCAGCTCGCATTCATTATTTGAATGGTTCGCTCCCCGATGAGTGTTCAGAATTGTAATTTGATTTTTAACAATAAGCTATCAAGTTTGGATCAATTACGTTGATCGTAACCCCAACGTGGCACTAAACCTTGTTCGATACCAAGGTGATCTAGAATACGCGCCACCATAAAGTCGACCAGATCTTCAATTGACTTGGGTTGATGATAAAAACCCGGAGCTGCAGGCATGATCGTCACGCCCATGGTCGAAAGTTTGTGCATGTTCTCGAGATGAAGCGTCGAAAATGGCGTCTCGCGAACCACCAACAACAGCTGTCCTCGCTCTTTCATGACTACGTCTGCTGCTCGCTCAATCAGGTTATCCGACAATCCATGTGCAATCGAAGCCAAGCTTCCCGCGGAACATGGGCAAACGACCATCTGCTTCGGTGCAGCTGAACCAGAGGCAACCGGCGAGAACCAATCATCTTTGCCACACACCACCAGCTTTTCAGGGTCGCAGCCAAGATGTTTAACCAAAGCTTGTTTCGCCGTATCTGGCCCAGCAGGTAACTTAAGTTCATGCTCGGTCGCCAATACCACTCGCGCTGCCGATGAAATCAGCAAGTAGACCTGATAGTCGGCTGCCAAAAGGCATTCAAGTAAACGCAGGCCATAAGGCGCACCAGATGCGCCAGTGAAAGCAAGGGTTATCGCTTTATCGTGTTTTGTCATGTTCTCAATTACTTCAAATTATAAGGTCGTGGATGCCGTTAGCCTTTGAGTGCCAATCCATCCAACAGTTTTTGATGAATGCCACCAAAGCCACCATTACTCATTACCAAAATTTGGTCGCCAGCTTGTGCCTCTGAGACAATTTTAGCAACGAATGCATCCATGTCATCACTCACGTGTGCCGGTTGGTGACAAGCGTCTGCAACATCTTGAACTGACCAATCAATGTTATCCGGTTGGAATAAGTAGGTAGAATCCGCCTGCTTCAACGAATCAGCCAGGATTTCTTTGTGCACACCACGTTTCATGGTGGCAGAACGAGGCTCTAAAACGGCAATGATTTTCTTAGTGTCGACCTTATTACGTAATCCGCCAAGCGTAAGTTCAATCGCCGTTGGATGATGAGCAAAATCGTCATAAACAGACACACCTGCCACCTCGCCTTTAAACTCCAAGCGGCGCTTAGTATTAATAAAGGTAGCTAGTGATTCACAAGCAAGGTCAGGTGTCACGCCCACATGACGTGCAGCTGCTATCGCCATCAAAGCATTATTTACGTTGTGGTCGCCAACCAAGTCCCAATTTACGGTTCCAACACATTCATTTTGGAAGTAAACCTCAAATTGAGAGCCGTCTTTGACCAGTTTCTTGGCATCCCAGTCGCCTTGATCGCCACTCGATTCAGTTTCACTCCAGCAACCGCGAGCTAGAACATCTTCAATAGCAGTATCTTGCTTAGGTGAGAATATACGGCCATTGCTCGGCACAGTGCGCACCAAATGATGGAATTGACGCTTAATCGCTTCAAGATCGTCAAAGATGTCCGCATGATCGAACTCTAGGTTATTCATCACTAAGGTTCTTGGGTGGTAATGAACGAACTTAGATCGTTTATCGAAAAAAGCACTGTCGTATTCGTCGGCTTCTACCACGAAGAACATACTTTCACCAAGGCGAGCAGAGATACCAAAGTTACCCAACACTCCGCCAACTAAGAAGCCCGGTGCATAGCCACAGTCTTCCAAGATCCAAGCCAACATGCTTGATGTCGTGGTCTTACCGTGCGTTCCCGATACCGCTAACACCCAACGGTCTTGCAGCAAGAACTCTTGCAACCACTGAGGACCAGAGGTGTATCTAAGGTTGTTATCCAACACATACTCTACACACGGATTACCGCGGCTCATTGCGTTACCGATAACCACGAGATCTGGCCTTGGTTCTAATTGGCTAGGGTCGAACCCTTCAATAATTTCAATCCCTTGTGATTCCAACAAGGTGCTCATTGGTGGGTAAACATTCGCGTCACTACCCGTAACCTTGTGACCTAATTGACGAGCCAATACCGCAGCACCACCCATGAAGGTACCACAAATTCCTAAGATATGAATATGCATAAATTGCTTCCAAACGCTTGGCTAAATAAACGATGTCTAATTAAAACGGCTTGCACTCATTATCATTAAATGGCGATTAAAAGCGAGCGGCAATGCAAAACAAATTGAGTCGACATAGTAAGTGAGATCTGTGTCGCTTAGTTCATTACCATTAAAAAGATCTAACCTTTAGAATTTAGGTAAGCGTCTAGATGAATAAAGCCCACTCAAGAGGCCGAATCTACAGTGCTCAAATCCCCCCTAATATTGAGAGAAGTTTAAGGAAATAACATGTCTGAGATGCGCACCCTTGGTGAGTTCATTGTTGAGAAACAGAGTGACTTCCCCCATGCAAGCGGTGATCTATCATCCCTTTTGTCGTCTATTCGACTTGCTGCAAAAATTGTTAACCGTGAGATCAACAAGGCTGGCCTAGTCGACATCACTGGCGCTGTTGGTACAGACAACGTGCAAGGTGAAGAGCAACAAAAGCTAGACCTTTACGCGAACGACAAATTTAAAGCGGCTCTAGAAGCCCGTGACCAAGTTTGTGGTGTTGCAAGTGAAGAAGAGGACGAAGCGGTTGCCTTCAATAAAGAGCTCAACAAAAACGCAAAATACGTCGTGTTGATGGACCCACTTGATGGTTCATCAAATATCGATGTAAATGTATCGGTTGGTACAATTTTCTCTATCTACCGTCGAGTATCACCGATCGGTACACCACCAACACAAGAAGATTTCTTACAGCCCGGACACAAGCAAGTAGCCGCGGGTTACGTGATTTACGGTTCTTCAACCATGCTTGTATACACAACTGGTGCTGGCGTAAATGGTTTCACCTACGATCCATCTCTGGGTACTTTCTGTCTATCTCATGAAAACATGATGATTCCAGACGAAGGCAAGATCTACTCGATCAACGAAGGTAACTACATCCGCTTCCCAACCGGTGTTAAGAAGTACATCAAATACTGTCAGGAAAGCGAGCCAAGCGATAACCGCCCTTACACGTCACGTTACATTGGTTCTCTTGTGTCTGATTTCCACCGTAACTTGCTAAAAGGCGGCATCTACTTATACCCAAGTACAGAGAGCCACCCTCAAGGTAAATTGCGTTTGCTTTATGAATGCAACCCTATTGCTTTCCTTATGGAGCAAGCTGGCGGTATTGCATCAGACGGTGCACAGCGTATCATGGATATCAAACCAACTGAGCTACACCAACGTGTGCCTTTCTTCGTTGGTTCAACAAAAATGGTACGTAAAGTAGAAGAGTTTCTTGAGCTGAACCCTGAGTAACCCTCTCATTTCATTCTCAAACTAACGCTATTAAAAAGCCAGCACCTCAGTGCTGGCTTTTTGTTGTCTCGTAAGGTGATTAACTAGTTAGGAATCATTGTTCCGCTGACACCAGTTACCCGAAAGTATTTCTTTATTAGCTGTTAGATCAAGCTGATACAAATATACCCATGCTAATCCAAATATAGTCTCTATTTGCTCGCGACGATACTCAACAGGAACATCTTCTAGCCGATCGAGCGACTCTAAAATTTCGTCGTTAATGATATAGACCTCACCAGCGACACTTTTCTTTCCCAAAATCATCGCCGGATAGACACCTAAATCAAAAAGTGCGTATTCCTTAGGTGTATCAAACTGCCCTAATAAATCGCAGCCCTGCAAATAATGGTGATTGGACTGACCTTGCCTCAAGGTTCCATAGACAAAAACAAGATGCTGCATATGCCCTCCCATACGGCTCTACTCGAACTCAAATTGATAGAGAAGATCCACAGCACTGTCTAGGCCAGAAACAGCTTCAACATAGAGATCCTGCATCAATCTATAACGAACGGTAAACTCACCTAACGAGTTAAAGATACCCACACCATACTTCACCTGTAAGCCAGGCAGGATGTAACCACTTACCGTCACTTGAGAGTCATCGCCAGAGCCTGCAGTATCCAGTTGCAAGTCCTTTACACCAAAGGCTTCACCGATTTCACCAACAACCTTACCACTCTTCGCTAAACTCAAACCGATTAAAGTCGTTGTCATCGAACCGCTCGACTCACCGTCGATATCTTGGCCACGCAAAATATAAGACAGTGCGTTCGCTTGTGGCATCGCTGGGTCAGAATAAATCTCGATGGTAGGCTCTGTCGCAGGGCCAGTCACTCGAATACCAGCGGTCACGTCATCCTGAGTATTATCAGGATTACGAATCGCGTTGATGGCTACGTATGGCTGATCCGGTGGTCCATTCATTAGGATCTTACCCTCTTCGATCAAGAGGTCTTGCCCGAATGATTGATAAGTACCATCGACGATGTTCACTTCACCTGTAATAAATGGACCTTGGTCTTTTTGAGCCACGTTGAGCTTACCGACCAAATCACCTTCAAGACCGAAGGCAGACAGTTTAAAGTCATCACCAATGGAGATATTAATGTTGGTCATCACATTGAATGGAATCGTATCTTCGTTTTCTGGCTCTAGATCTTTATTCAAAATAACCTGATCAGAAGAGACGCCAACCGCTGACGGTGGTAAATCTTCAACAACAATTCGTCCCCATGGTAATGCAATATCACCGGTGATTTTCGCCAGATCTGGTGTGACATCAATAGTCATATCAGGTACGACCTTCACCTTAACCATCGGTGGGATATCAACCATCAACTCATCAGCGAAAACTCTAACGTTCGAATGCCATGCTTTAAGATCTTGCCAATCTCCGGTTCCCTCAATATCAAGGTGACCATCAGGTGTTTCGACATTCGCATCCAGTTTTGCACTATAACCATCAAAGTCGAGGTCGATGCGGCCATCTTTCACATCAACAGGCGTAACATCGCCTTTGACTTGAATACCATCAACAGAGAATTGGCCAAAGACTTGAGGGTGCATCAGAGAGCCTTTAACTTGAAGATCACTCTCAAGGTCGGCTTTCAATAAGCTGTATTCACCTAGAATTGGTTGTAAGAAATCAAGATGGAACGTGGTCAGCTTAATTGCCGCATCGACCATTTTGTCTTCGGCGAGAATATCCGGTAACGACACCGTGCCAGACAGGTCACCATTGTCGGAAACATCCAACTTAAAATCGGCATCCAGTTTGTTGTCTTTCAGTTGGGCATTCAATGCAACGCTTTCCCAACCCAGTGTGATTGGCTCACCCACTTGTTGAACAACCTGACCTTTCGGCATATCAACACTTACCGTGACCTCAGGCTCACCTTGTTCAGACCACTTAGCATGAGCGGTCGCATTGACTAAGCCCTGTAATTGCGTATCTTTAGGCACAAAGGCTTTAATCTGCTCGAAATCGAATTGATTGATGGCCACTTTGGCCTCACCCGATTTTCCGACACGAACATCTTCATCCAAACACACGCTCGAACCCGATTGGTTCCAACAGTGCGCTTGAACATCGGCAAACTGCTTATCGACATCCGCCTTTATCGCGACAGGTTGATCTAACACCCAAGGACCTTGCTGAGTGGTGATTTTGACTCTGTCTAACGATCCATCCCAAATAAGAGAAGGCTTTTGAATCAACTCTCCGGAAATAGCTAAGCTTGTAGACACGATGTCGGATATCACATCAAGTGTCACTGTGTGTTTCTTCTCACCACCACTCACCGTGAGATCAATGCTTTTTACGCTCTGATCTTGATAGGTTAGGTTGTTAGCTTTTAATTCAAGATCAGCTTGAGCTTCAGGCAATGGCAGAGGAACCACAGAACCATTAAGCGACAAGGATTCTAGTGTTGCTTCGTTATTCCAATCTACCTTATCCACATTTAGAGCGAGATCGACTTCAGGCTTTTTCGTTGGACCACTGAGCTGGATGTTACCAATCACTTTACCTTTCAAATCAGGGACGCTTTTTACAAGCTCAGGGAAGTGAATCTCAACACCCATGTCCCATTTCTTATCAAGCTCACCCTGAGCCTTAATCGAGTTAACACCGTGAGCTAAGCTCAAACCACTGGTTTTCAGTTTTGGTTCACCGCTCGCGCTGCGATCCGACGCTGACAACTGACCTTCGATATCCAGAGGGTATTCTCGCAAGATCCCTTCAATATCCAATTTAGGCAGTTCAATCGCCCAGCCGCCCGCTTCCGTCAACTCACCTGAGGTGACGATGTTTCCACTAATGTTGCCCTCAGCTTCTGGCCACTGCAGACCCGGTTGAATATCTTTGAGTGTCACGTCAGCTTGCCAGTTAACGAGACTCTTCCAGTTCGCTTTAACGACACCGTTAAGCTCACCGCCTAGCGTGTTGAGCTTTAGACGCTCGAGATCAATTTGTTCCGTCGTGCCTTTACCCTGTAGATCGATGGCTAATTCAGGGATTTCCTTACCATCGGCTTCACCTTTAAGAAGAACATTAAAACCATCTAGTGAGCCATCAGCTTTAAATTGCTCAATTGTCGCTTGGTAATCGCTTTTTCCGGTAAGGGGCCACTGTGCTTGTCCGCCCTCTAAAAGAAGGTCAAATGGCAGAGTCGGTTCTAAGGGTTGAATATCCCCAGACAACTTTGCCTCAATCAGCTCAGAAAATTGGGAGTCTAGGTTTAGCTTAGCCACGCTGCCTTGTGCTTTCAGAGACAACTTCTGCCCAACAAGGTCGGTTTCTTTCACCAACGCATCCAAAGAAAGTTCTAGCGGGTAACCGCCCTTGAGCTCAACCTTCGTGGTTAGATTGGCGCTTGCTTGTGGCATATCGAGTTCGAGAGTTGAAACATCAACCGTGTGTTTGCCCGCGCGAGCTTCTAGCCCAAGGTGGTTAACAACGATTGGTGTTTCTTGTTCTAAGGTGAAACGGTTGAGGTCAAAACGCTCCAACACAACCTGCAGAGGAATCCAGACTTCCGGCAATTCGATAGCCGTTTTAACGGCAGCTTTTGGCTCAACCTTTTCTGCTTGCGGTTCTTCTGTCGACTCCGCGAGTTTAACCTTAAGATCATTGAATAAGGTTGGCGATACAGTTAGCTTTTCGCCCTGCATACTCAAAGCCGTAGAGAACAAGCTCCATTCAATTTCATGCCCTAAGATATTCAACTTGATATCAGACAAAGCGATACGGTTGATTACGATTGGCAACGGTGTTTTTACCGATGTTACGGGCGGAGTAGGTTCTGTTTCTTCTGTAGAGGGTGGAGGCAGTTCAGTAACTGCGAAGTCCAACCCTTGAATCGCTAAACGATCGACACACAGCTTAGGGTCAAGCAGACAGCGAGGATTAATAGCCAAGTTCAGCTTTTGAACCTTGGTGTCGATATGCAGGCTGTCATCTTTAAACTGAACATTATTAAGCGTAAAGCTTGGGAACAGGGCCCCTTTAATACTTTCCACTTTAAGTTGTGGTAATGCTTTTTCAGCACCCCACAACACGGTGTTCAACCCTGGATTGGTGAACAAAACAAAACCAAGCAGGGCTATCAACAATAGCAAAATAGACGTCAATGAGATCGACGTCCACTTCAGGCACTTGCCCATCACTTTGATCATAATTCAGGTCCTAAACTAAAGTGCAGTTGGAACTCATCGCCTTTCTTCGCATCTAGGCCCCAAGCAAAATCTAAGCTCACAGGGCCGACGGGCGACGCCCAACGAACCCCGACGCCGGTACCATGTTTCCATTCAGGTTTATCATTGAAGGCATCACCAATGTCGTAGAATGCTGCGCCCCACCAGTTTCCAACCAAGCGGTATTGGTATTCAAACGAGCTGGTTGCAATGAATTTGGCACCCGTTAGTGCGCCACTTTCATCTCGAGGAGAGATCGACTCATAACCATAACCACGAATGCTATTGTCACCACCAGCAAAGAATCTTAGGGAGGGAGATAGCTTATCAAACTCGTCGGCAAAGTTGCCGCCAAATTGAAGTCGAGTTAAGCCTCGGTGATTGTCGCCAATGCTTCGAATCCAAGCGGTTTGACCTTGAAAACGAACAACCTTAGTTTCAGATAACAAGGTATCATCACCCGCTTCAACCATAATGGTTTGTTTATCGCCCCACATCGGCATCGAACCGCCTCGCGTTCGAGTGCGTGAGAAAGAGATACCCGGCAGCACAAATTGCGCTAAATCATCCTGCAAACCTTGCTCATAGTTTTCGACCAAGTATCGAATGAAGACCGTGCGTTGCCAACCGTTATCCAGTCGCCAATATCTTTCTAGCGCTAAGTTTGACTCCAAACTCTTGGTATCACGATTATCCAAGTTTTTCATACCGTACTTAACTTGATAGTAGTCGTTCAGCACGTCATCCAGAGGGATTTTATAGGTAGCGGTAATCGTCTGTTCAGGTTTAGAAATCGACAGGCTGCTATTGAAGCTATGGCCTTGTTCATTAACCCAAGGTTTTTTCCACTTCAGAGTGCCTTTTACGCCAAGGTCGGTGGATACACCGATACCCGTTTCGATTTGGTTACGAGCTTGCGGAGCAAGGCTAACCTTCATCGGGATCTCTCGGCCTTCGCCTAACTGGCTTAAATCTGGTTCAACAAATACCGAGGAGAACCAATCCGTATTGGACAGGTTTTGGTTGTACTCACCGACTTTGGTGATTGAGTAAGGTTCGCCATCCTCAAATGGTTTAAGTGACTGCACCTTATCTTCTTCTATCTGGCTACCAGTAACCTGAGTAGTACCAAAGTGATAGCGGATACCACTGTTATAATGAAGACGAACATAAGCGCGGTTCAATTCAGGAGCGACTTCTAGCTTACTAAGATCATAAGCACCATCGAAGTAGCCTTTCGCTAAGCCAAGGTTGCGGATCGACGATTTCAAAGAGTCATAATTACCATGATTCAGAGTCGAACCTTTAGACAAGCTACTCTTCGCTATCAAGGCTAAAAAGTCTGGGTCATCCTTGGCTTCACCAGTTAGAACGATATCTGAAGTATAAATAACAACAGGCTCTCCCGGCTCAACCGTAACGGTCATTTCGGTATCATCTTCGGAGTGAGTAAATGTGATTTTAGGGTGGTAGTAGCCTAACGCATTCAGGGCTTCTTTAATCATAGATTCCAAGCGGGATTGGAATCTTAGTGAAACCGAATACTCTTCTTCAGGGATCGCACTCAGATAAGCATCAACATTATCCTCAAGCGCTCCATCTAGCCCTTTGATTTCAAGGGAAACGTCAGCGAAAGCGAGCGTCGATGACAATAGAGTGCCAATCAGAACTGGTAAAGTTTTTCTTATCATGTTTAATTGGTGAAGAAGTTATCAATACGTTAATAAGTGAAAAGAAATAATACCGCTAAATAGGCATTGAGTCTGTAATAAATCCTGGAATAACACGGTCTAATTTAAAGACTTATTCAATATTGACCAACAGTTAATATGAACCCACGTTAAATAAAAGCCAGCGCGGTAAACGTATGCGAAAAGGAATATAACATGCTAAACAAACAACAACTGGTTTCTGCAGCAACCGCACTACCGGGAAATGCTGACCCAATTCGAATCACTGAGCGCCATTTCGTCAATCAAACCGACCTGCTCGATGCACCCACGGGCTCTCAACAAGAAGTCCTGTTTGGTATGGGGTGCTTCTGGGGAGCTGAGCGTTTGTTTTGGCAATTGGATGGCGTTATTTCAACATCCGTTGGTTACGCTGGCGGATACACAGTTAATCCCACTTATGAACAAGTATGTACTGGGCAAACCGGCCATACCGAGGTCGTTCGTGTCATATTTGATAGTGAACAAACCTCTCTAGCTCGAATACTTGAAACCTTTTGGGAGCGTCATGACCCAACTCAAGGGATGCGCCAAGGCAACGATTTAGGGACTCAGTACCGTTCTGCGATTTACACCTTCAGTGAAGAACAACAATCTATCGCTGAGCACTCTAAACGTGAATATCAACGAGCAATGACTGAATCTTTAGGCAACGAGATCACGACGGAAGTTCTGCCTGCTGGAAAATATTTTTTCGCAGAAACCTACCACCAGCAATACCTAGCTAAAAATCCGAATGGGTATTGCGGGTTGGGTGGAACAGGTGTGTGCTTCCCTCCACAATAAAGTGCCGTTCGACATACCATCGTGAACGACACGCATTAAAAAAGGGCTTCCATCAGGAAGCCCTTTTCATTGTTAATCTATTCGGTGCAAGACAAATCGATAAAGCTCAGTTACACCGGCAACGCTGCAATGGTGCCGTTAACTTCTTTAAAAATAGTGAGCTTTTGTTTGTCTGAAACTTCAGGAAGTAGCACCTTGCCTTGGTCGAAGCGAAACTCTCCAACACCTTCAATAGCAAATTGGCCTTTGAACAGGACTTTAACGAAACGCGCCACCTGACGTGGACGGTAAGTAGAAAATTTTCTTAACATAATACAACCTCAATTCCATTTGAGTACTACAGTCACATACCTGAACAGCGTCGCTGTTCAAAGCACATTTAATCGCTAATTCCTTTAGCAAACAGCAAGATAATCTATTGTTCATCTTGATATTGATGCATTATACCTTTTGGTAACAAGCCTGCAACTTCTTTCTACGTCGTACGATAAAAAAGTTAAAGAGGCATTTTTCAAATTTCATATTATACTTCCTGTGCAAACCAATAAGCGGAACAAAAATATAATGAAAAACAAAACTCTACTGGCTTTTCTAGCCGCAGCCTCTCCACTCTTCGCCAATGCTCACAACCTATCAGTAGGCGCTACCCTGCCTGCCGTTGATGTGAGTAACTATGGTGAGATTGTTCTAAACGACGGAAATACTGGATATCAAGCTTGGGCAACCAATGATCTTCTAGGTAAAGTTCGCGTCGTTCAAGCTATCGCTGGCCGCAGCAGCTCTAAAGAGCTCAACGCACCACTGATGGCAGCCATTACCGCATCGAAATTCTCAGAAGACAGCTACCAAACCACCACTATCATCAACCAAGATGATGCGATTTGGGGTACTGGGTCTTTTGTTAAGTCGTCTGCCGAAAGCAGCAAAGAAGAATTTCCATGGTCTTCTATGGTCCTAGATGAAGACGGCGCCGTTGCGTCAACATGGGCTCTAAAAGAAGAAAGCTCAGCGATTATCGTTCAAGACAAGCAAGGTAAAATCTTGTTTGTAAAAGAAGGTGCATTAAACGAATCAGAAGTCACTCAAGTCATTGAGTTGATTAAAGCGAGCCTTTAATAAGATATTCGCGTCTTTTTCGAGACCTAACCAAAGGATATTGTTATATTATAACAGTATCCTTTTTTTAATTCTGTGGTTAATCATCCTGATGTGGCAAAACACACCCAACAATGTGAAACGCAAAACAGGCTTCTTGCTTGGGCTTATGCTCATGTTAAGCGTGTTAGCCGCAACACACATTGTGGATATCGCACCAGAGCACCACACTTCACACCATTGTGAGCTATTTTCGCTTAATCAGTTCATCACAGCGCACTCACTACCACAGATTCCAGAGTTCCATTCGGAATTTACTGTCGCTATTACAGAGTCAGTAACTTCACTACAGCGGCTATATTTCGCTTATTTGGCACGCTCACCTCCTGTAAATATCGCTTAATTACCACTACTTTTTAATTAACCTTTATTCAGGAAAAAACATGAAACCTACTTTTTTAGCCGTTGTTATCGGCATGACTGTCTCTACAAATGCTCTAGCTAACGAAGAATTCCGCTCTCATGATGCACACGTACATGGCCAAGTTGAAGTAAACATCGCGCAAGATGGGCAAGAATTGCTTGTTGAAGTAACAGCTCCAGGCGCAGATGTGGTTGGGTTTGAACATGCTCCAAAAACTGCAGAACAGAAGAAAGTGTTTGAACAGGCTATCGCACAATTAAACAAGCCAGAAGAGCTGTTTAGTTTTAACAATGCGAGTTGTACTCTGAAGTTCAAGTCAGTAGCAAACACCTTAGAAGGCGGTCATGACGACCATGAAGGCCATGACCATGCGGAACACGGTCATGGCGACCACAAAGACCATGATCACGCTGAACACGATCATGACGACCACAAAGACCATGACCACGCTGAACACGATCATGATGACCACAAAGACCATGACCACGCTGAGCACGATCATGATGACCACGAAGGTCACGACCACCACGATCATGAAGGCCACGATCATGAAGGCCACGATCACTCAGAAGGTGGCCACGGTGAGTTCACTGTTGAGTACCACTATGAATGTTCAGATGTTGCTAAGCTAGACACAGTTAGCACTCAGTGGTTCTCTAAGTTCAGCAACACTGAAAAAATGACGGTGAACCTACTAACAGACACAGCTCAAGTACAAGAAGTGCTTAACGCAGAGCGTATTAGTTTCCGATTCTAATCACTCCTAGATCGGATTAAACGTAAAATAAACAGCCAGGTAAGTCATCGCTTACTTGGCTGTTCAAATCGGTGTGTTCCTGGGAATTTATGTTTCAAATTACTGTCCAGTAGATACACCGCTTTAATTATTGGAGCTAGCATGTCTTCTGACAGTTCATCACTTGTGGTCAAACTCGAAAATATCAGCTTTCGTTGGAAGCCTGAATTACCACCAACGCTAGAGATCCCCTCTCTTCACATCCAAGCCCAAGAGCACCTTTTTATTAAAGGGCCAAGTGGTTGTGGAAAATCAACTTTGTTAGGGCTACTGACCGGAATCAACCAAGCTGAGCAAGGAGAAGTCTCTATCCTTGATCAAGACCTCACTCAGCTTACACCTCGTCAAAGAGATAAATTCAGAGCCGATCATATTGGTTATATTTTCCAACAATTTAACCTGCTTCCTTATCTATCAGTTATCGATAACGTGACGCTTCCTTGCCAGTTTTCACAGATTCGTAAACAGCAAGTCGCTGAAAGCCAGAAAAGCTTACAAGAGACGGCTCGAGAGTTGTTACTCCGATTAAAGCTACCTCAAGCTTTAATGGACAAGCCCGTTACCGAGTTGAGCATCGGTCAACAACAACGTGTTGCTGCCGCTCGTGCTTTGATCGGCCAACCCAAAATCATTATTGCCGACGAGCCAACCTCGGCTTTGGATCATGACAACCGAGAAGCTTTTATCGAACTGTTGTTAGAACAAGCCAACCAGGCAGGTTCTACTCTTATCTTTGTTAGCCATGATCCAACACTAGAAAAATTATTTACTCGAACCATAGATTTAAAAACCGTTAACCAAGCTAAGGTTGTCGTATGAAAGTAATTACTCACTTAGCCTTAAAAAGCGTACTCAACCGTAAAGCCACGGCTATTCTCACCATTCTCACGGTGGCGGTATCTGTCATTCTCTTGCTCGGCGTAGAACGCGTTAGAACCGAAGCAAAAAGCAGCTTCGCCAATACGATTTCAGGTACTGACCTTATCGTTGGTGGCCGCTCTGGTCAGGTCAACCTGCTGCTTTACTCAGTATTCAGAATCGGTAATGCGACCAACAACATCGACTGGAAAAGCTATGAAGAATTTAGCCAGCACAACGCAGTAAAGTGGGCGATACCAATATCATTGGGCGATTCACACAAAGGCTTCCGTGTGATGGGTACAAATCATAGTTACTTTGAAAACTATCGCTATGGAAGTAAGCAATTACTTACTTTCCAACAAGGTAAAGAATTTGAACAGCTATTTGATGTAGTGATTGGTGCCGATGTTGCGAAGAAGCTAGATTACAAAATAGGTGATCAAATCATTCTTGCGCACGGTATCAGTGATGTTGCGTTTAGCCGTCACGATAATCTGCCCTTCAAGATTGTGGGAATACTCGCGCCAACAGGAACACCAGTAGACAAAACCGTACACGTATCGCTAGAGGCAATCGAAGCAATTCATGTTGGCTGGGAATCAGGTGCCAACCTCGGGCACACACCGAATGCTGAAGCGCTAAAGCAACGTGACTTCCAACCGAAGCAGATTACCGCGATGATGGTTGGCCTTAAATCGAAGATCCAAACCTTCGCACTGCAACGAGAAATCAATAACTACCGCCAAGAACCTTTAAGCGCCATTATGCCGGGCATTGCGCTTCACGAATTGTGGGGAATGATGGCCGTTGCTGAACAAGCACTGCTGATTGTTTCAGGGTTTGTTGTTGTCGCCGGATTATTGGGTATGCTCAGTAGCCTACTCACTAGCTTGCAAGAAAGGCGTCGAGAGATGGCTATCCTACGTGCGATGGGCGCAAGACCTCCTCATGTGTTTGGTTTACTGATCAGTGAAGCCAGTGCGCTAACCTTCCTTGGCATTACATTAGGTGTTGCAGTGCTGTTTGCGCTGATCGCAGTGGTTGCTCCTATTGTGCAACAAAGTTATGGTATCAACATATCGATATCCGCAATCACACCGCATGAGTGGAAACTGCTTATGCTGGTACAAATTGCCGGAATCATTATCGGCTTTATTCCCGCTTTCAGGGCTTACCGCCAGTCATTGTCTGATGGCATGACGATTCGAATCTAAAATAGGAACCTACGATGCAACGCAAATTCCTACTGATACTTGGGCTACTTCTGTTCCCATTTATCAGTACAGCTCACGCTGAAACCACTCAGAATGACGAATCGGTATTAACACTTGAATGGATTGATTTGATTCCAGAATCAGAACGTGCTCAGCTAGATTCATTTGGTATGCCGATGGTTGACCACAATAGTATGGACAAACCTCAACAATCGACACTTGGTGCTGTTCGCCCAGAGCTGAATGGCAGCACAGTGAAGATTCCTGGCTTTGTGATTCCATTGGAAGGTGATGAGAATATGATCACTGAGTTTCTGCTGGTACCGTACTTTGGCGCATGTATCCACGTGCCACCGCCGCCACCGAACCAAATCATCTACGTGAAGTTCCCGAAAGGTGCACCAATACAGCAGTTATGGGATGTGATCTATTTGGTCGGAACGCTGAAAACTGAGTCAATCAGCCATGACTTAGCGCAAACCGGTTATCTTATTGAAGGTACTGCGATTGAAGAGTATGACGACATGTAGTCATTAGAAGGGTGGCTCAAGGATGAGCTGCCGTCACTGAACGAGTGTGATCATTCAATAACAGTTTAATAACGATAATTTTCTTCTGAATTACGCGATGTAATTAGATAAGTAAGCTAGAACAGCGACATAAGTCGCGAGTAATAACCCTATACTAAGCTGTTTCTTCAGCTTGTTATCATTGGCTTGATTCATAACTCCTCCTTGAGAATTACAACAAATTTAACATTTTATTATCACTAGCAAAAGTAAAATTTTGTTGAAACCTTCAACTCTGCACGCAAAATCTAGCCACCAATAAGATAAAGAGTTACATTTTAGACAGTTATACCAATCACAATAAGTAAGTGTTCAGAAATAGCGTAGAAAAAAGGCTTGAGAACCAGGCGGAGCTTTTTGATAAGTGGTTATTCTACAATCAAAAGTTCTAACGCCGTTATCGAGCGTTTTAACAAGCTAGAGCGAGCAATTATTTACTAGGATTGGTCTTGAGTCGTCTCCTAACGGTACTCTTATGTCAGAAACCAAACAGCCAGTGATCATTGAGCATGCTAGCGATACACAGCAAAAGCATGAGAAAAAGCCTCATATTGCCGACAGTGCCAGCAGAATGCTGCACATCGCACAAAGCTTCGGCCTCGATTTCTTAATTAGTCATAGTGCCAAGCCAAAGGATAAAGCTGAGAGTACGCTTATCGAACGGGCACTATTGCGAGAGAAAAAACGTAGAGAGCTTCGCCAAAAGAACCTAGAACAGATTCTAAAGTTGGCGCACTCTTCATGTAAGGATGAAGCGGCTGGAGACCCGGATCAGGACTGGTTATACCGTTTCTTCGACATGGCACAAGAGATCCACAATACATCGATGCAGAGGCTATGGGCTCAAGTACTGAAACGAGAAGTCACCAACCCAGGCTCGACGTCGATGAAGGCACTGCAAATCTTAAAAGACATGACACCAAAAGAAGCGTTAACCCTACAAAGGGCAGCATCACTGGGTTGTAGCTTTGGTAGCGATAACAGCAGAAAGCTCTTACTCGGCTTTAAATCTCATGCTGGGCTATTCAACTTTGGCAAAAGGGACACCACCAACACCATCAACCTTGGTGGGCACAACCTGCCCTACTCCAGCTTGCTCCACTTGATAGAGCTCGGGATTATTCTGGGCACAGAATTAGAATCCGGAGAGATTGATTTCGATCCAGCCCTGCACCTAACCTATCAAGGTAAGAGCATGTCACTGGCACCATTATCAAAAGGCGTGAAGCTGGTTTACTACCGATTCAGCCCTACAGGCAATGAGCTTTGTACCTTGCTCGGTAACAAGCCAAACACGCAGTATTACGATCAACTGATTGCACTATTGAGCCAGAAATTCACAGTACAGACAGAAGTGAAAAGCAGCGTAAATTACACCGTCTAGACACTCGACGGAGCTAAAATAGACGGTGTAAAAAGTGAAGTATAGAGAGGAATAAAGAGAATCTAGAGGATAGGTTTCTTGTCTCGGTAAACTAAGGCTGCACTATTTATCGGTCGTGAATAAACAGATAAACAGCTGAGTAGCCTTAGTCATACCAACGATCTCAGTTGGCTAAGATATTTCGCTTCTCCAACGCATCAATACACAGTTCGACCAATTCATCGAGTGTCTTCTCACCTGCAGGTAGATCAATCTCAGGGTTCTGAGGCGCTTCGTACACTGAACTAATACCTGTAAAGTTCGGGATCTCTCCGGCACGTGCTTTCTTATACAGACCTTTAGGGTCACGCTGTTCGCAAACCTCTAATGGAGTATTGACGAACACCTCAAGAAACTCACCTTCCGGCAATAAATCTCTCACGAGTTGCCTTTCAGCTTGATGCGGAGAAATAAAGGCTGACAACACGATCAAGCCTGCATCTGCCATCAATTTAGCAAGCTCACCAATACGACGGATGTTCTCTCGACGATCTTGCTCAGAGAAGCCAAGGTCACTACATAATCCATGACGCACATTGTCGCCATCCAATAAATAAGTATGGTAACCAAGCTGTGCCAAGCGATTTTCTAATGCTCCAGCGACTGTCGATTTACCAGAACCAGACAACCCCGTGAACCAGAGCACGGCTGGCTTTTGTGATTTCAGATCCGCGCGAAATGTTTTATCAATCGAGTGTTGATGCCACACAACATTCTCATCTTTGGATTTGAGTACTGCGGTCATAATTAGTCCTTTAAATAAACAGCATTAAAATGGGAAAAAATAAGGAATTAGGGTCAGCACCAAGCCCGAATATACAATCGAGATTGGAATGCCGATACGCAGATAATCCGTTAAATGGTAATTACCTACGCTATAAACAAGTAAGTTGGTTTGGTAGCCGTATGGAGAGATAAAACTGGCACTGGCACCAAACAGTACCGCCATGATGAACGGCATAGGGTCAACGCCATAACCTACTGCCATACTGTAGCCAATCGGAAATGAGAGTGCTGCAGCCGCATTATTGGTCACCAGCTCTGTCAAAACCAAAGTCATAAAGTAGGTCGCAACTAACGCACCGAATACGCCCCAGCCATTAAACGCCTCCATAAACATCAGCCCCATCCGCTCAGATAAACCCGATGAAATCATCAGTTGAGCAATAGAAAGTGCAGAGCCCACGATCACCACAATATCGACTGGGAAACGGCGGCGGAGCTCACCCAGTTGCACCACGCCAAATGCCACCAGCAACAGTAGAAAACCAGCTAAGCCTTTGATAATAGGTACTGCATCGATAAGGGCTAAACCAATCACGCTAGCAAAGCCGAGCAACACGAACGTCGATTTGTCGGCATCAAGCTTGGCACTCGAATCTAAGTCATTCATCAACACAAACTCTTTGTTGTGTTGTTGGCGCTGTTCTTCAAAGCGTTTACCTGGAACCAAAATCAAGGTATCACCAGCGGTCAATGTGATATTCCCTAGCCCACCTTCTAGGCGTTCATGGCCACGACGAATAGCAACCACAACCGCATCGAAACGATCTCTAAACTGGCTAGTTTTCAGGGTTTTGTTACAAAAACTTGCTGATGAACTCACCACCACTTCAACAAAGCTCTGGCCATTCAAATGATGCTGACCAAACAGAGTCAGTCCTTGAATTTCTTGCAGTGTCGCCACGCTCTCAACATCACCACAAAACAGCAATCGGTCACGAGCTTGAAGAATAAAATCAGGGTCAATCGACGCGGTGGTTTTACCGTCTCGAATCACTTCGGCTAAGAACAGTTTTCTAAGAGCTCTAAGATTATTTTCACTGACGCTACGGCCAACTAATGGAGAACCTGGCTCAACTCGCGCCTCGAGAAAGTAAGGCAGATCATCTTGAGAACCATCATCGTAGCTGGGTAGAAAATAGCTAAGAGGAATAAGGATCAATACCCCACCGACCAAAACCGCTAAACCGATCAAGGTAGGTGTGAAAAAGTTTAAGCTCGGTAAACCTGCATCTTCAACAAAACTATTGATGATCAAATTGGTAGAGGTGCCGATCAATGTTAGGGTGCCACCTAAGATGGCAGCGTATGACAAAGGGATAAGTAACTTAGACGGCGCGTGCTGTTGATTACGTTTGATCGCCCCGATCAAAGAAACAACCACCGCGGTGTTATTAGTAAAAGAAGAAAGTAACGCTGTAGAAATACCCAACTTCGCAACCACGGTACCTAGCCTACCTTCAGAGATATTGCGGCTAACCCAGCTGATTAAGCGAGTTTTCTCCAACGCACTTGATGCGAGGATCAGAAGAATTAAAGTCAGTAACGAGGAGTTAGTGAAGTTATTAGCCAAGCTCGACAAGTCGATCATGCCAGCCATAAAAGCAATAAACGCCGCGCCAGCAAAGATAAAGCTTGGCTTAATACGGGTAACGAGCAGGCAAGTAATGATGCCGAGCAAAATCGCTAATACAAATCCTTGTTGCCACATATACCCGTCCTTTATGGCGGAAACGATCGGTTTCCGCCTGATTCAATAAGCTGTTACTTGGTCGTTTATGACTTCAGTAGTTGGCTTAGATCTTTGGCATCCCAATGAGGGAAATGTTTGCGAACCAATGCGTTGAACTCAAGTTCAAATGCAGAGAAGTTACCGACTTGCTGTTCAACAGAGTCCAAACGGTCTCGAATCAAACCCGCGCCAACCGTCACGTTGGTTAGTCGGTCGATAACGATGAAGCCACCGGTATCGGCACTTTCACGGTATTTATCCAGCGCGACAGTCTCGTTCAGTGACCATTCACACAAGCCAATGCCATTCAATGGCAACTCATCGACAGCGTGAGTCGATAGGTTGTTGATGTCATATTGGTGACGAACCGTTTCAACCTGACCGACGGTTTTCTTGCCTGCGATTTTGATGTCGTAAGCTTTACCCGGTTGCAGTGGTTGCTCTGTCATCCATACGATGTCAGCTAATACATGGTTAGTTGATTCAATTTGCGCATTTTCCAGCACAATCAAATCACCACGGCTGATATCGATTTCATCTTCAAGAGTCAGCGTTACTGCCAAACCCGCTTGCGCTGATTCAAGTTCGCCATCAAAGGTCACAATACTAGCCACCTTAGACGTTTTACCTGATGGCAGCGCCTTGATTTCATCACCCACGCTGACACGACCAGAAGCCACGGTGCCGGCAAAGCCACGGAAATCTAAGTTAGGACGATTGACATACTGAACAGGGAATCGGAATTCACCTGCAGAACGTTTTTGGTCAATATCGACGTTCTCTAACACTTCCAATAGAGACGGACCTTCGAACCATGCAAGCTCTTTGCTTTGCGCTGCAACGTTAATGCCTTCAAGCGCAGAAACAGGCAGAATTTGAATGTTAGTTTCGCCTTCTAGGTTTTCAGCAAACTCTAGATACTGATCGCGAATCTCCTCAAAACGATCTTGCGAGTACTCGACGAGATCCATTTTGTTGACTGCGACGATGAAGTGCTTCAAACCAAGCAGGTTAGAAATAAACGAGTGACGACGTGTTTGATCCAGAACGCCCTTACGAGCATCAATCAAGATCACCGCTAGATCACACGTTGAAGCGCCTGTTGCCATGTTGCGCGTGTACTGCTCATGCCCTGGGGTATCAGCAATAATGAATTTACGCTTTTGAGTCGAGAAGTAACGATAAGCCACATCGATCGTAATCCCTTGCTCACGCTCAGCCTGCAAGCCATCAACAAGCAGTGCTAAATCAGGTTTCTCACCCGTGGTACCCACTCGTTGGCTATCAGAGTGAACCGCTGCTAGCTGATCTTCATAAATCTGCTTTGTATCATGGAGCAAGCGACCGATTAACGTACTTTTACCGTCATCTACCGAGCCACAAGTTAAAAATCTAAGCATAGATTTATGCTGATGCTGACTTAGATAACCTTCAATCCCTAGTTCAGCCAATTCGGCTTCTACTGCACTATTCATTTTTCTTTCCTTAGATTCTTAGAAATAACCTTGGCGCTTTTTCAGCTCCATAGAGCCCGACTGATCATGGTCAATCGCTCGACCTTGACGCTCACTAGACGTCGCCACCAGCATCTCTTCAATAATGCCTGTTAGCGTATTCGCCTCAGATTCAACCGCTCCGGTTAATGGGTAACAGCCTAAAGTACGAAAACGAACGCTTTTCTCTTCAATCACTTCACCTTCTTGCAGCTCCATACGGTCATCATCAACCATGATTAGCATGCCATCACGCTCAACTACAGGGCGTTTGTCTGAAAGGTAAAGTGGAACAATATCGATGCTCTCTAGGTAGATGTATTGCCAGATATCAAGCTCAGTCCAGTTAGATAGCGGGAAGACACGAATGCTTTCGCCCTTATTAACCTGACCGTTGTAGGTGTGCCAAAGCTCTGGACGCTGGTTTTTTGGATCCCACGTATGGTTCTTATCACGGAAAGAATAAACACGTTCTTTCGCACGAGATTTTTCTTCATCACGACGCGCACCACCAAAAGCCGCATCGAACCCATACTTGTTTAACGCCTGCTTAAGGCCCTGTGTTTTCATGATGTCAGTGTGCTTCGAAGAACCATGTACAAATGGGCTACAACCCATCTCAATACCTTCTGGGTTCTTATGTACTAAAAGGTCGAAGCCGTACTTTTTAGCCGTACGATCACGAAACTCAATCATCTCGCGGAATTTCCAATCCGTATCTACATGCAATAGTGGGAATGGAATCTTGCCTGGATAAAACGCTTTGCGAGCTAAATGAAGCATCACAGAAGAATCTTTTCCGATGGAGTACATCATCACTGGGTTATCAAACTCAGCCGCTACTTCACGGATAATATGAATACTTTCCGCTTCGAGCTGTTTTAGGTGGGTTAAACGTTCTTGGTCCATTTCAGTGCTTCCTTTAAGGCTCGCGTTACGAGCAATTCATTACTTGGTCTTGCCAAGCAAGGGATTTAACTCATCCACTTGAGTGAATGGGAGTATTGGCACTAGAAGAAAACAGAAGCTTCGTTTTGAGCTATCCTTGCTATTCATCTGCCTGATACGTCCTTGATATAGGCATTATGACGAGCCTCTCATATTACTGGAAATTCTAAAATTTCATTTTTTATTCGAAAAGCTGATAAGGGATTGAATTTACCGATAAGCCGGTGAAATGAATGAACTAATATTATCGATATCAGTTGCGCATGGATTGAGCAGCTTTGGGAGGCGTCTTGCAGAACACCATAAAGTAATCGATCTAAGTCACGAATTAACATTCGTTGTAATCATTGTTTCATTCGGTTTTGTTACATTACGCAACGAATTTTCTACTATCCACTTTGGAGCTACAAAATGAAAGTTGCAATGAAACCTTTGTCATTGGCTGTACTTGCGGGTCTTGGTTTGACTTTAGCAGGCTGCACAACAACACCAGATACCGATGAAGTGATTAAATTACGTGTCGTAGAAACGACGGATATCCATACCAATCTAATGGATTACGACTACTACAAAGACAAGCCATCGAAAAAAATTGGCTTAGCACGTACTGCAACTCTAGTAAAAGAAGCTCAAAGCGAAGTAACCAACAGCGTATTAGTTGATAACGGTGACTTGCTGCAAGGTAGCCCAATGGGTGACTACATGGCAGACAAAGGCATCGAAGCGGGCGAAGTTCACCCTGCATACAAAGCTATGAACCAACTAAGCTACGACGCTGCAAACCTAGGTAACCACGAATTCAACTACGGTCTTGAGTTCCTAGAAGAATCTATCAACGACGCTGATTTCCCGTACATCAGTGCTAACGTTTACGACGCAGAAACCAAAGAACACTACTTTACGCCTTATATCATCAAGACGCACACGTTCGAAGATACTGCTGGCGTAGAGCACGAAGTAAAAGTGGGTTACATCGGTTTCGTTCCACCACAAATCATGACGTGGGATAAGAAGAACCTTGAAGGTAAAGTGATCGCTCGCGATATCATTGAGACGGCTAACGAATTAGTGCCTCAAATGAAAGCGGAAGGCGCTGAAGTTATCGTTGCTATCCCTCACTCAGGCGTATCAACTGACCCATACAAAAATGGCGAAGAGAACTCAACGTTCTACCTATCTGAAGTAGACGGCATCGATGCGATCGCATTCGGCCACTCTCACGCAGTTTTCCCAGGTAAAGGTTTTGATGACATTCAAGGCATCGACAACGAAACTGGCACAATGAACGGCGTTGCGGCAGTAATGCCAGGTCGTTGGGGTAGCCACGTTGGTGTTATGGATCTAACACTTGCACAAAAAGACGGTAAGTGGGAAGTCGTTAAAGGCCAATCAGAAGCACGCCCTATCTACGACAAGATCGAGAAGAAATCTCTTGCTGCTGCTGATGAAGGCATCGTAACGGCACTAGAAAAAGATCACGCTGGTACTCGTGAGTTTGTTAACCAACCGATTGGTAAAGCAGACGATGTGATGTACAGCTTCTTGTCTCTAGTACAAGACGATCCAACAGTTCAAATCGTTAACCTTGCACAGAAAGATTACGTTGAACAGTTCATCCAAGGTGACCCAGACCTAGACGGTACGCCAGTACTTTCTGCTGCTGCGCCATTCAAAGCCGGTGGCCGTAAGAATGACCCAGCGAACTTCACTGAGGTTGAATCTGGCCAACTGACATTCCGTAACGCGGCTGACTTATACCTTTACCCGAACACGCTAGTTGCAATGAAGGTAACAGGTCACGAAGTAAAAGAGTGGCTTGAGTGTTCTGCTGGCCAATTCAACCAAATCGATGTGAACTCAACAGCACCACAACAGCTGATTGAGTGGGATAACTTCCGTACTTACAACTTCGATGTTATCGACGGTGTGGATTACCAAATCGACGTAACTCAGCCTGCGAAATACGATGCAAACTGTAAAGTCGTTAACCCTGATTCTCAGCGTATTGTTGGCCTAACTTACCAAGGTAAGCCAATCGACATGAAGCAAGACTTCCTGATCGCAACCAACAACTACCGAGCTTACAGCGCTAAATTCCCAGGCACAGGTGAAGACTTCATCGCATTTGATGCACCAGATGAGAACCGTACTGTACTGGCGAACTACATCTCTCGCGTAAGCAAAGAGCAAGGTCAAGTTAGCCCAAGCGCGGACAACAACTGGTCATTCGCACCAATCAAAACGGATAAAAAGCTAGATATCCGCTTTGAAACGTCGCCAAGTGAGAAAGCGGCACAGTTCATTAAAGAGAAGGGTCAATACCCAATGAAACGTGTTGCCACTGACGATGTTGGTTTCGGCGTTTACCAAATTGATCTAACTAAATAGATTACTCTAGTAATCAATAGTTAACCTTCTAAAAGGCTGAGTTTAACGACTCAGCCTTTTTCTTTTCTTATCTAAATTCTTAGTGTAAGGCCTCAGCTTTCGAAGCTTAAACTCCTGCTCATTCTTCGCCTAATATCGCACACCTCAAATCACCTATTGAATCCAATCAACGTAAAAAAGCAGCAATTCGCTGTAAGTTTTTCTGAGCTCCTCCTGTCTATTTAATTTACTACACTCAATGAATGGCCGATAAGCCATTCATCTATAGGATAGATAAGGACATTTGATGGGCACCGTCGAGAGCATTCAAGCATGGTTACATTCAGGGGAGGAGTCGCTGCTATGGCTGATGCTTGGCATTATCGCGCTTTCTTACCTGCTTGAAGATCTGGCAATCGTGACGGCCGCTGGTTTAGCGACTCAAGCACTCATCCCACCGCAATATGCGTTACTTGCAATTTTCATTGGCATTGCCACTGGTGATCTTGGTCTTTATTACCTTGGTAAATCAGGACGTTACTTCCGAGGCGTTCGATATAAAGCCCTCACCAATAAGTACTTTCGTTCGCTTCGTACCAAATTACGCCAAAACGCATTCAGCAGCCTTTTTGTTATCCGCTTTATTCCTGGGCTACGCACCGTTGGTTTTACTCTGAGTGGCTTTTTCGCCATCCCACTGCCTACTTTCTTATTTGCCGTCATCAGCGCAACTGCGCTCTGGACTGGCATTGTCTTCTCTGCCATCTACTATTTAGGGACATCAGCCTGGCTGCAAGCCTCTGAATATCAATGGATCATCATCCCGTGTGCCATCGTTTTGCTGTTTATCGGCAATCGATTAATGAATAAAACCTACTCTAGAGGGCTATCATGAGTTCACCGCAAGATATTCGCATCATTCCCGCACATCAAATTAATGCAGGTATGCCTCTGCTTGAAAAAGATACCGTGCGAAGTGTCTCTCCTTATGAGTTTCTTCCGACTTGGTTCTTCTACACGCCAGTGGTCATTCAAAGCCTGATGCAAGGGTTACGGCACTTTGACTGGGCGCTGCCGCTCATCGCCAACCCGAGCATCAAGTTAAGCGGCATGGTAGGCGAATCAAAACACGAGATATTGAGCCTTGCCGGATCTTCAAGTCAGCGTTGGATCTCACCGTTTATAACCCTAACCAAAACGGATCTCGGCAGTAAAAAACAAGCCGAAGACGCACGCAGCGCACTCATACAAACGGATCTTGATTTCCCTATCGTGGCAAAGCCGGATCTTGGCTGTCGAGGTGTTGGCGTTAAGCTGATCAACAACCAAGATCAACTTGAGCAATATGTTGAATCTTTCCCAAATAATGCTCGCTTTCTATTGCAGAAAAAGGCGCCTTATCAAGCC
Source organism: Vibrio sp. 10N.261.52.C11 (assembly GCF_041471405.1). Lineage (NCBI taxonomy): Bacteria > Pseudomonadati > Pseudomonadota > Gammaproteobacteria > Vibrionales > Vibrionaceae > Vibrio > Vibrio sp. 10N.261.52.C11. The sequence continues at coordinate 8,351 of NZ_JBFROI010000054.1, read as the reverse complement.
GAAGCGGGTGTTTTCTACGTTCGTTACCCAAACAAAAAGCAAGGTGAGATCATCTCGATCACACTCAAATATGCGCCAATGGTGATGGGTGATGGCAAGTCGACACTCAAGCAGTTAATTGAAAACAGCCCGCGCGCTGGGCAACTCAGCCACCTGTATCTACCAAGGCATGAAGATAAATTGGATCAAGTGCTCGCAGAGGGTGAAGAGTTCCAACTCGCGTTTGCAGGCAGCCATAGCCGTGGCTGTATCTTCCGAGACGGTAATCAATACATCACTCAGGCTCTAACAGAACGCTTAGACGAGATATTCGACGACTTCGATGGCTTTCACTTTGGTCGACTCGACGTCAAGTTTAAAGACATGTACAGCCTAATGAACGGTGAGGATTTCACGATTCTTGAGGTCAATGGCGCAAGCAGTGAGGCTGGACATATCTGGGATCGCAACACCCCATTACGAGAGATATTTTCTACGCTACTCCTGCAATATCGCATTCTTTTTGATATTGGCGCTCAGCAAAAACAACGAGGCCACCAATCCCCTTCTTTCAAGAGCTTATTTGCGGCGTGGCAAGAAGAGCGACGTCTTGTTCAACAATATCCGACTACCGACTAACTTTGCACGAGGATCATGAATGAACCCCATAGCCCAACCGAGCGCCCTTACTTCTTTCTCTCCTAGTATCAAGGGAGCGGTAGAGATATTGAATCAGGGTCTAGAGTTTTTGTTAGCGATTTCTGACAGCGATTACCTGACACGAGCAAAGCCACACGTTACAAGCTCTATCGGTGAACATACTCGTCACACACTGGATCTTTTTCACGCCTTGATTTTAAAAGAGGATGAGGCCGTTGATTACAACACTCGTCGTCGTGGTCATCCTGTCGAATACGACCGCTCTATTGCAGTCAAAGAGATCCACTATGTGATCAACTGGCTTGAACGATTAGACCGTCGAGATCTCGAAGCGCCTATCATGATCCAAACCGAGGTTTCGATGGATGCTCAAGTGTTCGCAAGCCTGCCTTCAACGCTCGAAAGAGAGGTCACCTTTGCCGCACTGCATGCCAATCATCATTACGCGATGATCAAGGTGATCACCACCTTCCTAGACGTCGAGACCTGCAACACCTTTGGTTATGCCCCAACCACCAACAGCTATCTGAGGGAGCAATAATCATGTGTTCAGTATCTTGGCTGCTTGAAGAGAATGGTTATCAGGTCTTTTTTAATCGTGATGAACAAAAGACGCGAGCACTGGCAATGCCACCCAGACAATATCGAGTTAACGGCGTCGATATCATTATGCCACTCGACCCAACTGGCGGCGGTAGCTGGATAAGTATTAATGAGTTCGGGCTTTCGCTATGCCTACTCAATAACTATCAAGGCACAGTGCCCGTTGGGCCGTTAGTCAGCCGCGGTTTGCTACTTAAAAATCTATCATCGAGTCGTAATATCAGTCAGCTCTCTGAAGCATTTCACAAGCTAGACCTACACTTTTTTGCCCCATTTACCTTGCTGGCTTTCGCGCCCAATCTAACCCAACACAATGGTCTGGTTATCGCCTATATGTGGGATGATATTCAACAAAAAATAGTCGACACTGATTCTCCACTGTTCTCATCCGGTGTTGATTTAGAGCGAGTGCAAGCCTACCGACAAGCAAAATATGATCAGCTTATGGCGGCAGGTAAAAATCAACAGAACTTACTGAAGTTTCATTCTCATCATCACAGTGAACAGCCCCATTTAGCAACTTGTATGCATCGCGAAGACGCACATACCGTGAGCTTTACACACTTACGTAACCTGCATGGTCAAGCCTCTATGTTTTATGCACCCGGCTCACCATGCGAACCCATTAAACCATGTCAGATAAATCAGCAGCGCTTTACCTTTGATTTATCACCCGCAATCAATCTATAGATGGAGTCCATCATGAGAAAACTATTCACCATGGTTCTGCTACTTGTTAGCCCGTACGTATTTGCCGCCGATGAAATCTACACTGGTTTCTTTAGCAGTAAGGCGCTCGATGGCTACGATACCGTCGCATATTTCACTTCCGGTAAGCCCATTGAAGGCAGTAAAAAATTCAGCACTGAGTACAAAGGGGCGGATTGGTATTTCTCTTCTGAAAAGAATCTGACTTTATTTGTTAATAATCCTGAAAAATATGCCCCTCAATATGGTGGTTATTGCGCATGGGCCGTTTCTGCCAAAAACGACTTCGCACCAGGTGACCCACAGTATTGGACCATAGTTGATGACAAACTTTATCTTAACTACGACCAAGAGATTAAGCAGCGCTGGGAACAAGACCAAGCACAGCATATTCAACAAGCCGATAAAGTTTGGCCGCAACTGATTAAGTAAGGTAATTTCATTATGATTGATAGTCCTTTTCGTTTACCACGTTACACGCCTTTTGGTTTAGGTGAGTCTGTTGTCGAGTGGGCAACTGGGCTATCTAAGCTAGACCGACTCTACCAAGATCGTAAAAACGAGTTATCTAGCTTCGAATTCATGAATTACACTCTGTCGGCGCTCAATATCGACTACTCGGTTGCATCGGGAAGCACGGAAAACATCCCGGAAGAAGGGCCTGTCGTGATTGTGGCGAACCACCCGCTTGGCGCCATCGAAGGCGTGATCCTTGCCGATCTCGTAGGATCAGTAAGAAAGGATGTGAAGGTGCTGGCCAATGAGTTACTTAAGCGCCTGCCTGAACTGGATGATCTTTTCATCGGTGTCGATGTCTTTAACAGTAAAGAATCGAAACGCACCAATGCCAAAGCGATTCGAGATGCCAATCGTCATTTGGCTGATGGTGGACTATTGATTGTATTCCCAGCAGGTGAAGTATCAAGCTACCGTAAAGGGGCAAAAACACTGACAGACATCGAGTGGAGCAAGTCGGTAGCGAAATTCGTCAAACGTCACCAAGCCACCACGGTACCTATCTTTATCAATGGCAAGAACAGTGAGCTTTTCTATCAAGCGGGTCGTGTTCATCCACTGTTGAGAACCGCTCTACTCGGGCGTGAACTTCTTAATAAACAAGCGACAACTATCTCTATCTCGATTGGCTCATCGATTCCGTATTCAGAGATAAAATCGTTTGAAAAAGAGATGGATATCGTCAACTACCTACGACTTAATACCTATCTAATGAGTCAACAAGATAGTCCGAACACGCCAATCCACGCGCCCTCTTTCGATACCCAAGTGATAGCGCCTATTCCACCAGAAGTCTTATCAATAGAGATAGACTCACTCCCTGAAGAGATGAAACTGCTCGAGCAAGGGAACTTTGAGGTCTACTGCACACCAAGCCAATCCATTCCTAACTTAATGCGCGAGATTGGTCGAGTAAGAGAAGAAAGCTTTAGAGAAGTCGGAGAAGGCAGCGGGCTGGCCTGTGATTTAGATGAGTATGACCTTTACTACCATCAACTGTTTGTGTGGAATAAAACCAAGGCAGAACTGGTTGGCGCGTATCGACTCGGTATGGTCGACAAACTCATCGCTGAGCACGGGCTTGATCAGCTCTACTCTCGTAGCCTGTTTAACTACAACCAAGAATTCATTGATACTCTAGAAAACAGCATTGAGCTTGGGCGATCGGTAGTAAGTAAACCTTACCAAAAGAGCCTGAACTCACTGTTACTATTGTGGAAAGGCATTGCGACCTTTGTGTCTCGTCACCCTCAATATACCCATCTGTTCGGCCCAGTCAGTATCAGCAATGATTACAGCCACAATGCGCGTCTGTTGATCGCGACCACGTTATCAATCCACCATTATGATGAGGAAAAGGCGAATTTGGTTTCACCTTCGTCACCACTCAATACCAGCAGTCATGTGTTCTGGCAAAATCACCTGCTCTCTTCACTGGCGAGTGTGCCTCTGCTCTCTAAAGTGTTAGCACGCATGGAGCAAGGTAAAGGCCTGCCGGTACTGCTGCGCCAATATCTAGGGATGAACGGTAAACTGGTGTGTTTTAATGTCGACCCATCGTTTAATGATGCCTTGGATGGCTTGATTGTGGTGAACCTTAAAAAGGTACCACTGAAGACTCTGGGTAAATACATGGGCAGAGAGCTTGCTCAAGATTACCTAGAGCAACACGCACGCCGCTGATTTATCCCGCTCTGTACCTCTCTCCAAATAAGTGCGATGATTTCGGCACTTATTTGGGTTAGGTTATTTTCATGCACACCTCTTTTATCGAACAACTACAAAGCTTCGACTTCTCTGAAAGCCAGATTGAATCTCTAGTTGCTGTCGCCAAGCCACTTGAGTTGCCAACCAGACACATCTTGATCAATCAAGGTGAGATGGCGAGTTCAATCTACTTTGTACTTGAAGGCTTGTGCCATGCCTGCTACCTCACTGATGATGGTAAGCAATACAGTAAAGAGTTCTATTGGGAACAAGATTGGATCATCGGCTTTGAGAGTCTGATAAAAAGCCAAGCGTCCCCTTACCTATTAGAAACGCTGACTCCCATCACCATGTTAGAGCTGCCAATGAATGCGGTTATCGAGTGGCGTGCATCAAATAATCCTTTGTATTTAAAGCTGTTAGAAACACAGCTGATGCATAAGGAAAACAAAGAACGCTTCATGCTGCTCTATACACCAGAGCAACGTTATCAGCTGTTCTGCGAGCACTATCCCGACCTTGAGCAGCGCTTAAATGACAATCAAATTGCCGCTTATCTAGGAATCACCGCAATCAGCCTGAGCAGAATTAAAGGTCGAATTAACAATAGTTAATGCCAACAATCATCACGCATAGTACATTCAGGGCATCGATAATCTCTGGATGTAAACATGATCACTTGGCACTCAATTCCTTTTTCTGAACTCTCAACACAACAGCTTTATCAACTACTTAAATTAAGAGTCGATGTATTTGTGGTTGAGCAAACTTGTCCTTATCCAGAGCTCGACGGTAAAGATACACTCGCAGGTGTTGAGCACCTGCTTGGTTATTCTGATGATGAGTTGGTTGCGTGTGCACGTTTATTACCACCAGGTAGCTCTTACGACAACACCAGCATCGGCCGAGTCGCAACCAAGCAATCAGCAAGAGGTGATGGCTTGGGGCATCAATTAATAAAAGAAGCATTAACACGCTGCGAGGCTCTTTGGCCAAATACGGCCATTGATATTGGCGCGCAGCAACACCTAGAAAACTTCTATGCGAGCCACGGCTTCAACACCATCTCGGATATGTACCTCGAAGATGACATTCCTCATATAGACATGAGATTAGAAAAATAATGACGAATATCACTGCCGGTATTCTATTGTTGGTTGCAGGTAACTTGTTTGCCTCGCTTTCCGACGTAGCGGTAAAGCTGTTAAATGGCGAAGTACCGCCCTTACAGTATATTTTTTTCCGACAGTTGATATCTCTGCTCATCATCACCCCTTTGTGGCTACAGCAGAAAAAAGAACAACGGCGCTTACAGCAGGCTAAGGTAACCTTCATTCGAGGTCAGTTAATTCTGATCGGCAGTGGGTGCATGGTGGTCGCGATCACTCACTTGTCTTTGGCAACCGCCAACGCAGTATTTTATGTCGCGCCTTTACTGATGTTGCCGCTCTCAATGTTGCTATTGAAAGAGCAACCGGCACTCGGCAAGGTGATCGGCACAACCATAGGTTTTATTGGTGCATTGATTGTCTTGAGGCCATCACAATTTCATTGGGCGGCACTGTTTGCTTTGGGGACAGCACTCACCCTAGCACTATTTAATGTACTCGTAAGAAAGCTTCCTAGTGAGCAAACGGTGGTCACTACGCTGTGGTGGACAACCTTATTCTCTATTCCAGCCTCATTAGTACTGTGCTTCTTATACTGGCAGCCGGTGTCTGTGGAGCATTTGGGATACATAGCCCTGAGTGCGACGCTAATCTTAAGTTACAACGGCCTTGCGGTTGCTGCCTATCAAAAAGCACACTCTAGCCAAATTGCCTTGGCTGAGTATTCAGGATTGGTGTTTGTCGCGCTAATAGGTGCAATATGGTTCGATGAGATTCCGGATACATTAACCTTTATCGGAATCATGCTTATCATCTTGCCACTCGCCCCTTTCAAGCGACCAAAAAAAAGAGCTAATGCTTAGCTCTTTTCTATCGTTTATCTGTGTCTGGTGAAGCGCTTTAAATCAGGCTCACTATTCATCTACTTACTGCGACCAAAGCCACCATCGGATAAGCGGAAGAACATCACCGAAGTGTCGCCTTTCTCTAGCTGAAGAATGTCCAACTGCCCAGTTTCAGCAAGTTTGAAACGAACCAGCTGGCCTTTACGAATCTGACTGAGCGGCTTATCTGCACCTTCAATTCGCACTAACGCATTCAAGTCAGACAATGGCAAATCGTTGTTTCGAAAAACCTGCGCTAACGTATCCCCTTGCTTAACAAGGTACTCCTGCCAATTTTTGTTACTCGGTTCTAATGAGCTGTTCTTGGCATTTTGCTGTTCGCTTAAGCCGACGGTGTTTATTTCAAGCTCAACGCGCGATGTTGTTGGAGCTGTGTCTACTTTAGGTTCTGGTAGCGGCACAAAAAGTAATATCAGTACGATCGGAGAAATCACCATCAACAGTCTTTGGTGTAACTTCGGCAATGAACCCCAAGTTTGCGCTGTCGAGGTTTTCATTTTCTTCACATCGATCGAACTCAATTTCTCTTTGACCTGATTCAGTCGATCCTTGAATTCTGCTAAGTGGTCAACTTTCTGTTTTTTCTTTTGACGACGATTCATACCACTGCGTCCTATACATTGAATAACTACAGTATAAAAACCAAAGTACCAACAGTATAGATCTTTCCGTCACAACAAGGCCCAAAGCGAGAAAATTGACATGGCTGTGATTTGGGCACGGTAAAGCGCAAGTGATCAGGGACTAGCCGTTTCTTCACGCTGCTAATACTGGTATTCTTACCCTTTTCGTACTGACAAAAAGAGTGACTTTTCATGTCTGAAGTAAAATTTGAAACTGTAGAGCAAAAAGCTAGCTACGGTATCGGTCTACAAATGGGCCAACAACTTGCTGGTTCTGGTCTTGAAGGCCTAAACGTTGACGCAATCGCTGCTGGTATCGCAACAGCTCTAGTTGGTGACATGCCAGCTATCGAAGTTGACGAAATCAACAACGCACTACAAGAGCTACACACTCGCGGTGAAGCTGCACGTCAAGAACTAGCTAAAGCTGCTGCTGCTGACGGCGAAGCTTTCCTAGCTGACAACGCTCTTCGTTCAGAAGTAACGGTTCTTGAGTCTGGTCTTCAGTACGAAGTACTAACTGAAGGTACTGGCGAAATCCCAACTGCAGACAAGCAAGTACGTGTTCACTACCACGGCGAACTAACTGACGGTACTGTTTTCGACAGCTCTGTATCTCGCGGTCAACCTGCTGAATTCCCTGTAACTGGCGTAATTCAAGGTTGGGTACAAGCTCTACAAATGATGCCTGTTGGCTCTAAGTGGAAGCTATACATCCCTCAAGATCTAGCATACGGTGAGCGTGGCGCAGGTGCTGCAATCCCACCATTTGCTGCTCTAGTATTTGAAGTAGAACTTCTAGCTATTCTTTAATTTTTATAAAAACCTTTAGTAAAACAAAATACTATTGGCAAATAAAATTGAAATAATCCAACGGCGATGTGACTACATCGCCGTTTTTCGTTTATAGTGAAAGAGTAAATTACTTTATTACTTAAGGACGAATAATGAAGAAAGTACTCATCACAGTTTTAAGCAGCCTTGCTGTTGTCTCTTGCGCTAGCACGAGCGACTCTGAACAAACAAGTTCATCATCAGATACCAACTATTCCCAACTATCCCAAACTGCACTGATGGCAGCAGTGAATATGTGGTCTCAACAGAACGAAACAACACCACTTGTAGATACGGTAGCTGACCAAGCTTCTGTTAGCAGTGACCAAGCAGTTGGCGGTATTGGTTCAATGTTAGCCCTTGCACAAAACTCACTTGGCACAGCCGACAACAAAGAACTCGCAACGCTGATTCCGGGTATGTCGAGCCTTGAGTCTACGGGGCTATCATCGCTATTAAGCTCACAAGGTGCCGTTGAAAGTGCGTTTTCTGGATTAGGTATGGATCCATCAATGGTTACAACATTTGCACCCATCATTCTTCAAGCACTGCAGTCACAAGGTGCAACGAGCGGCCTGATGGATTCACTTGCAGCTGTTTGGCAATAAGCGTTAGTTATTAATAGCTAGCTTAAAATCTGATAGGAGCACTTCGGTGCTCTTTTTTGTGCGTGGAAGAAAAGATATTTGAGATACGAGATACGAGAT
>NZ_JBFROI010000053.1:0-49932 GCF_041471405.1 Vibrio sp. 10N.261.52.C11 | reverse complement strand
TTTACTTTAATTGGTATAACTTCCTTTTAAAATGGTCCCGAATGAAACTGAAGTACTGCAGTTTTAGGCTGGTGAAGTACTTTGATACAATGGAATGATTAACTCATTTATGTTGATGCAGGGCCTGAACTGCTTGATTGTTTTCGTTGGCAACCGCTGCTTAAGGCGTACCGCCATACTCGATTGCGTTTGGCAACTGCGTCCTCGGTTTGATGCTCCTAGCTATGCCGAGCGATTAGAAAGCTTTGAATGGTGGCATTGGGATGATGAAACACTAGCAGAAATATTGCCACCATTCCAAAAAGATTGCGGTGAGTTTTTGGCTTACTTTGAGCAAGTCTAACCCCAATATATTTTAAGTCTGAAACTAAAAAAGCAGCCTAAGTGGCTGCTTTTTCGTTTAATAACTTTATAGCGGTTTAGCTGGCAAGCCGTTTAGTTCGCTAACTGATTAATTAGAAAGCTTAGCCTCGACTTGCCCAAGTGCGCGTTGGTACATAAACCAAGCACATGTACCGGCAAGCACATTACCCACCATGGCACCCCAGAACAGGCCTTCAATACCAGCAAGCTGCGAACCAACCCACAAGCAAGGCAAGAAGAAGGCGAACAGGCGCAGTGCTGATATCGTTAAGGCAGTATAAGACTTACCAAGCGCATTCGAGATAGAAACCATCAGCATACAGATACCCAACGGCCCTAAACTGATAGGAACGATAAGTAAGTGGTAGTTCAAAATGGTCGAGACTTCGTCTTCGCTGGTCATGAGATTTGCCAACCCGCTAGAGAACACCCAAGTTACCAGTGCGATCACCAATTGGAATCCTAATACAAACATCACGGCAATCTTCACAAGACTACGTATGTTCCCTAGGTTCTTTTCTCCCAACATTCGGCCAATCATAGGTGGCATCGACATAGTCAGAGCAAGCACTGCAACAATCGAAAAGAACTCAAAACGTGAACCTAGCGCCCAAGCTGCAACGGCTGCTGTGCCGTAGCCTGCAAGCAGTTTGGTGGCGAGCATCGAAGAGACTGGTGGCAGTAGCTGACTGATCATCGCAGGCCCCATGATGTTTCCTATAGAACGAATACTCTTGCCGATATCAAGATCGTGCCAGTCGAATGTCATCCAATGCTTCTTAGTTACCTTAGGAGCAACGATAAAGATACCCGCACCGAACGCCAAGATGGTCGCAATCGCGGCTCCGTTGATGCCCATGTCGAGCGTGAATATGAAAATCGGGTCCAATATCAAGTTGATGATGCTGGTCGCGATCATCATCGAACCGGGCAGCATGGTATTACCATTGGCACGACACACACTGTAGAAAAAGTAGAGCAGTGCGCCTGTCCAAGAGCTTACCAGCCAATAGATCCAGTAATAATCAATGATCGGCAGTACCGTCGGTGGTGCATCGAGGAGTTGTAAAATAGGACCACGCAACAGATAGATGATGACCGAGAACAGCGCGACACTCACACTGCCCATCGCAACGACTAATCCGCCGAGCTGTTTGGCATAGCGTATCTCGTTAGCCCCAATAGCTCTCGCGATCACAGCCGTTGTCGCGATGCCTAGTCCGACTTGAATCCCGATAATGATCATCTGAATTGGTAGCGTGAAGCCTTGAACCGCGAGCGGCAGTACGCCTAACTGGCCAATAAAAGCACTGTCTACAAGTTGGAAGCTCATCAGGGAGAGCACCCCAAACAGCATTGGCCATGTCATTGTATAGAGTTGTCGGCCAAGAGAAGGCGAGGGAGTTGCGGTCGTAGAATTCATAACACTCTTATCAGTCTTGAAGGTAGGTTTGTCGTAGTGACAATCCACTCAATGAAGAATTGCGTAAAGGATAACGTAACGTTAGCTCGATACCAATAAATGTCATTAAATCTATCGATATTACCTTTGCACAGTTTCATCGGTATGTGAGCATTGTGCAATGCAACTTTATGCGTTCGCTTATTGAAATTTAAGGTGTCGTATCTTGTTTCTGAGTTTTATATTAGCGGATTGGGTCTAAAGGTTTTCCATTCGACTATTTCTAATGTTTCGCTTTATCCCGATAACTTGGTGGCGTGACTCCAACCCAACCTTTGAATGCACGATTGAAATTACTCAAGTCGCTGTAACCCACTTGCCAACTGATGTCTTGAACAGAAAGGTTGGTCTCTTCAAGTAGCTGTTTTGCTTTAGCTTCCCGAACTTGTTCTTTGGCTTGTTTAAAGAGAATGTTTTTGTTCTTCAGGTTTCTCTGCAGCGTTCGTTTTGTCATGCCGAGCATGGTCGCAAACCACTCAATATTGAACCAAGGTAGAGTCGCATAGGTGTCTATTAATATCTCGACAGCGTGATGCCAATCTTGGGTACTATTTCGTTCTGAAATGGCACGATAATCATCGGGCAGCGGAATCGAGAACGCACCGTATTGCTCTTCAAACTGAATATCAGAATCAAAGAAATGCTTAGGTAATTTACGTGCGCTGTTGTTCTTAGAGACCAACTTGGCGTGTGATGGTTGCCAGCGACTGTCAATGAACTTACGGCATAGGCTAATCACGGTCAGGGCGCGAAACCATTCTGCTTGTTCAAAACCTGAGGTCGATGGGTGATAGCAACTTCGATGACACAGCCACCACAATCCATCGCTTTTTTCCGTCCATATGGTGACGTGATTACTTAAGGTCGATATTTCAGTAATCAAGCAGCGTACCGCTTGCTCGAGAGAAGTGCATTGTTCAATTTTTCGGTCTAGCTCAGGTGACAATTGCTCTAGAGAGGCCTTACGTCCAACCTCAATCCCTATCGAATAGCCAAACTTACGCTCAAGGCCATGAATGAAGCGAATCACGTCTTGTGTAGGAAGCCATTGATTGGATTGTGTCAGTTCAATGGGTAGACCGCACGCAACGGCGACGGTGCGCCAATCCAGTCTATGTTTGTCACAATACTGAATATATGGAGCAATGTTACTGGTCGAAGTGAGCAGTATGCTGGTGGTGTTCGATGATGCTTTCATTGTTTTGTGCCTACCATTAAATGTCATCAAGTGACCTAATTAAGTGTAGCGCATCTCCCTATACTTTTCCTAACCCAAACAGGAGAACAATTATGAAACTTAAACACATTGCCGTTCTAGTATCGTTAGCGACCCCATCATCATTTGCTCTTGCAGCAAACCCAGTTGAAGAAGCTCTGAAAGTTGAAGGTGCTCAAGTTACCTTGACCGTGAAAGAGGCGAGCACAGCATTTACCCCAAGTTTTACTGACTCAGCTCGTGAGTTATTCAATAACTTTCATTGGCAGATGGGCGGCGACCACAGCGTTTACTACAACATGCACATGAGTGAGTTTCTACCAACGGCACTGGCGGCTCCAAACGAAGAGTACAAGCCTTTAGTCAAAAATATCGACCCACGACTCGCTGCACTGAAAGTTGATACTGAAAGCAAAGGTCAGTTGACAATGGATGAGTACTTGGCGGATGAACAGTTCCGTACCCAAGGCTTTATGTTGATTCACAAAGGGGAGATCGTTTACGAAGCTTACCCAGGTATGAAGCCGACAGATACGCACGTTTGGGCATCTACAGCAAAAACGACGGTTGGCACAGTGATCGCAATGTTAGTGGAAGAGGGCAAAGTCGACCCTGAAAAAGAGATCGCTGAGTATGTTTCTGAATTGAAAGGAACGAACTGGGATGGCATCACAGTACACCAAGTTCTGAACATGTCGACCGCGCTAGACAATGAAGAGACATTAGAGTCTATCTTGAACCCAGACTCTGATGTGGTGCGTTTCTTTGCGGCATCGTTTAACTCACCTCGTGCAAAAACGGGTGAAATGGAAACTTGGATGGAAGTGGCTCAAGGTGCACAGAAACTGGAAGGTGAAAAAGCCGGTGACCATTTCCGTTACGCATCTATCAACACCATGGTGCTGACTAAGTTAGTTGAAAACGTTGAGAACAAAACTTGGACTCAAGTATTCGAAGATCGTGTTTGGTCAAAAGTGCACGCACGTCAACCAATGCAATTCAACTTGACGCCAGATGGCATGGCGATCGCGGTTGGCTTGGTTTCATCAACGGTAGAAGACATGGCTCGCTGGGGAACACTATTTACACCTAGCTGGAAAGCGGTGGCTGATGAGCCAGTGGTGTCACAAGCTGTGATTGATCGTATCCGCAACGGCGGTGATCCAAAAGCATTCGTAGGTACTAGCAAAGAGAGCAGTTCACTGCACGCATACAACGAAAAAGCAGACTACAACGCATACCAATTTGATTTCATTTTCAATGACGGTGCAATGTCGAAAAGTGGCAACCTAGGCCAATTTATTTACATCGATCCTGCACGTGACTTTGTGGGTGTGATGTTCTCAACCAACCCATACCACTCAGGTTTTGGTGAGAATAAAGGCCCTGCACTAATGCGTTCGGCAGCAAAACTACTTGCTGACAAGTAATCTATTTATTACCTAACAGGATGTTCCAGGCTTCAAGGAGGAAGCAAACGACTTTCGAGAGATATAATGAAAAATTTTGCTCTATTAATCCCGTTGAGTTTAGGTCTAGCCCTTCCTGCACATGCTGATTCAGATTCCGAACGTGTTATCGATCCTGCTGATGTCACTAAAGTTTATACTCAAGCTGCATTGATGCTGAATGGTAGTTCAGATATCCAATTTCAAGGGCAAGTTTCTGGCGGTTTAGAAAACGGTCAGCAGTTTGCCCTACTGGCCGAAGGGACGTTTGTCGATGAAAGCAACACAGCGCTTCGCGATCCAGACAAATTCGGTACAGAGTACAGCAACTCTAGAATTCAGTACTTCCACGTCTTTGAAACGGGGACGAAAGCTACGCCTAAAGTGGGTCTTTCATTAGATTATATTAATACGCGCAACAGTATTAAAAATGACTTATTGTCGGTTGGCGGTGTTGTTGCGATTAATCCAGCTTATACCGGTGGATTCCTGGTATTTCCAAGAGCAGGACTGATGACTGGTAGTATGGAGATCCCTGGCGTCACTTCATCTAAAGATGATTTAACGGGATACTCGCTTGGTTTGATTACCGCGAAGCATCTCGGTGACTCTGGCGCTTATGTGTCTTTGGTTCCTGAGTGGCAAGATCTTTCTGGTGATGATATCGACATGCAAAACTTCTCATTTAAAACATCGTTAAATGTGCCGATGAACACTGCAAGAACTTGGTGGTTGAATACGCGCTATGACATTACCAAAGCGGATGTTGATGTGAAAGGTGTGTCAATGCCGAATGGTTGGCAAACCGAAGCTTGGGTTGGTGTGAGATACTACTTCTAGCGCTCTAGCCAGCTAATTTGCAAAGAACCTAAAAAAGCCAGTCAACGTGACTGGCTTTTGTCGTTAAGGTACCGCGTGAAGCGTTACTTATTTACTTATTTACTTATTTATTAGCAACGTTACCTAGCTTCAACCACGTATCGATAACCGTATCCGGGTTTAGTGAAACAGAGCTGATGCCTTGCTCCATTAACCACTCTGCTAGGTCGTCATGGTCAGATGGGCCTTGGCCACAAATACCCACGTATTTACCCGCTTTGGTTGCCGCATCGATCGCCATTTTCAGCATTGCTTTCACGGCTGGGTTACGCTCATCGAAGAGGTGTGCCACATCGCCTGAATCTCGGTCGAGGCCAAGTGTCAGTTGCGTCATGTCGTTTGAGCCGATAGAGAAGCCATCGAAGTACTTCAAGAACTCATCAGCCAAGATTGCGTTCGATGGTAGCTCACACATCATGATCACTTTCAGACCTTGGTCGCCACGGCGAAGGTCGAATTTAGCCAGAATGTCGATAACCGATGCCGCTTCGCTTGGAGTACGAACGAATGGGATCATGATTTCAACGTTCTTAAGGCCCATTTCGTTGCGAACGCGTTTGATCGCTTGAGTTTCTAGCTCGAAACAGTCTTCGAATACTGGTGAGATGTAACGAGATGCACCACGGAAGCCCAGCATTGGGTTCTCTTCATGCGGTTCAAACGTTTTACCGCCGACTAGGTTGCTGTACTCGTTCGACTTAAAGTCAGACATACGTACGATCACACGCTTAGGCCAGAATGCAGAAGCGATAGTCGCGATGCCTTCTGTTAATTTGCTTACGTAGAAATCGATAGGATCTTTGTAGCCACGAATACGTTCGTTGATTTCCGCTTTTAGCTCATCCGTTTGTGCATCGAAGTTAAGCAGCGCTTTAGGGTGAATACCGATCATCTTGTTGATGATGAATTCTAGACGAGCAAGGCCAACACCTTCGTTCGGGATTTGTGCAAAGTCGAAGGCACGATCTGGGTTACCCACGTTCATCATTACTTTGGTTGGTAGCATTGGTAGCTCATCAACCTCAGAACGTTTGATTTCAAAATCGAGTTCGCCGTTGTAAACGTAGCCTGTTTCGCCTTCTGAACATGACACTGTCACGGTATCGCCATCGTTTAGGCTGCTTGTTGCTGTACCACAACCAACAATCGCTGGGATACCAAGCTCGCGAGCAATGATCGCAGCGTGACAAGTACGGCCACCACGGTTAGTCACAATCGCAGACGCTTTCTTCATCACAGGTTCCCAGTCTGGGTCTGTCATGTCAGTTACCAGCACGTCGCCTTCTTGAACCAGTGACATTTGGTCTAGAGAATCAACCAAGCGAACAGGGCCAGAGCCGATACGCTGACCGATAGCGCGGCCTTCAACCAAGACATCCGCCTTATTGTTTAGCTCGTAACGCTCGATAACGTTTTGATCGCTTTGAGAACATACGGTTTCTGGGCGAGCCTGAACGATGTAAAGCTTGCCGTCGATGCCATCTTTCGCCCACTCAATGTCCATTGGACGTTGGTAGTGCTTCTCGATGATCATCGCTTGTTTTGCTAGCTCTTTGATCTCTTCATCGTTGAGTGAGAACTCGTTACGCTCTTGAGTGTCGGTGTCGATGATATCGACTTGCTTGCCGATTTCTTGATTGGTCGAGTAGATCATCTTGATCAACTTAGAACCAAACGTCTTTTTAACGATTGGGTAGTGACCCGTTTCTAACATTGGCTTGTGAACGTAGAACTCGTCTGGGTTCACTGCGCCCTGTACAACCATTTCACCCAAGCCCCAAGAAGAGGTGATGAATACCACTTGGTCGAAGCCAGACTCAGTATCAAGCGTGAACATCACACCTGAAGAGGCTTTGTCTGAGCGAACCATGCGCTGGATACCCGCAGACAATGAAATGCCACGGTGGTCAAAGCCTTGGTGTACACGGTAAGAGATAGCGCGGTCGTTAAACAGTGACGCGTAAACGTGCTTGGTTGCTTCGAGTACCGCGTCGATGCCTTTCACGTTAAGGAAGGTTTCTTGCTGGCCTGCGAATGAAGCATCTGGAAGGTCTTCTGCGGTTGCAGATGAACGCACAGCTACAGACAATTCTTCGTTGTCTTCGATTAGCTCGCGGTAGTTATCACGGATGTCTTGCTCTAGTGATTCTGGGAAGGGTGCATCTAGAACCCATTGTCGAATCGTTGCACCTGTCTTACGCAGGGCGTCAACGTCTTCAACATCAAGTTCATCAAGTAGTTGGTGAATGCGCTCATCAAGACCTTTGTAATCAAGAAAGTCGTTAAACGCATAAGAGGTGGTAGCAAAACCATTAGGTACAGAAACACCAGCATTGGACAGGTTAGAAACCATCTCGCCCAGTGAGGCGTTCTTACCGCCGACTTTGTCGACATCTTCCATGGATAGGCCATTGAACCATAGGGTATTATTTTGCATTTATTTCTCCAGAAACATAGCAAGCATTGTAGGGATTTAAAGGCAAACGATTACGTATCAGTTTAAAAAAATGTAAATTATTTTCTAAAGCTGTGGGGGACGTAATAGTCAGCAGGGTTTTATTATCTATATTATGGTTACCATCCTACTCAAAATAATTTTAAACATTAAATAAAAAATGCAAATTGATATTCAAAGTCGTGATGTATTCTATGTTTCTGATGGAACGGCCATAACATGTGAGACTTTAGGGCATGTTGTTCTAGGTCAATTCCCTTTTAAAGCCAATGAAAAAACCTTTCCGTTTGTGGAAAGTGAGGACAAACTTTCTGATTTATTAAAAGAGATTGAAATTTCGTATCGTGATACCGGATTAGAACCGCTAGTGTTCTTTTCGATTGTGATACCTGATATCAAAACCAAATTGCTAGAAGCGCCCGCGCACTGTTATGACGTGTTAGAGAGCATCGTGCAGAAAGTACAGGATGACATTCAGATGGCGCCTGTTCCTAAGTTGCAGCGCTCACGCAGTGTAAACAAGGACTCGGTGAAGTATTTCGACCGTATTGCTGCGATTGAGTACACGCTCGCGCATGATGATGGCATCACGCTAAAAGGGCTGGAAGAAGCCGACATCATCTTGTTGGGTGTTTCTCGAAGTGGCAAAACACCAACAAGTTTGTATATGGCGATGCAGTTTGGCTTACGCGTAGCAAACTACCCATTTATCCACGATGACTTGGCACGCTTAAAGCTGTTGCCAGAGTTTGAGATTTACCGACATAAGCTGTTTGGTTTGACCATTGATGCAGAAAGGCTCACTGAAATTCGTGAGAACCGCTTAGCAGGCAGCGAATACGCCAGTGACTCACAATGTTTGTATGAATTGCAAACGGTAGAGGCGATGTTCCGTCGAGAAGCGATACCTTACATCAACACCTCTTCACTATCGGTTGAAGAAATTTCGACACGAATCTTGGAGCGAACAGGTTTGAGAAGGCGTCTGCTGTAAGACAAAGCCTTAGAGAAATAGAATGGCCAGATAAAAGAAAATCGAAGCTCGCAGTTTACACCTGAGAGCTTCGATTTTTTGTTTGTGCTCGTTGTAGTCGCTTGCGAGTCAGAGCTTGTTTTCTTAATCGAGATAGCTTTCTAGCGAAGTAAAGACAGCTTTAGCGTTTCACTTTTCTTTTCTAACCAGCGTTCAAGTGCTGGTGGCCATGTGATGCTTGGTTCTACGCAAAAGCCACGAAGCATCGAGAAATACACCGCTTGATCGACTAGAGGCAGTGATGACTCACCATTCTCTAGATCCAGTAAGAGTTCGGCATCTTTCAGTAATGGGTTAATCAGTTGAACGAACTGAGGCGTCTTTTCTAACAGTTCTTCAAAGTTAAAACCTTCGGTCTCTTTACTGGCACGCCAAGCTTCTTTGGCTCCAGCAGAGCGATATTCAGCCAAGTCGAGGTTCCACCAACGTGGGCGTCCAATCTGTTGAGTAAGAGGGAATGCGCGAGTTTGGAACACAGTCACTTGCTCAGATGGCACACGCTGCTCATCGCTTGATTTCAAGTCCATGAAGTACGCGATGATATCTAGGCTCTCTGCCATGATAGAGCCATCGTCTTTTTGTAAGACGGGTACCATCTTTTTACCGATCAGATCGATAAGGGTTTGGGCATCATCATAATCGACAGAAACAAGCTCAATGTTCAAGCCTAGCGATTGAGCAATGTAGGAGACTCTTGCACAGAAAGGGCAGTGGCCGTAAATGTAAAGCTTCATAGCTTCCCTCATTCGGGTCATTCTTAGTATAAAATGATGCTAATGTACCAGAAACTTTCGCAGACAATAAGCCTTTGTTAACAAGAACTATTCACTGCGGTTAAGTGAACGGGAATATCAAGAGAACGATGAGAATAAGCACCTAGTGTAGAAACTCGTTGCCTAATTCTATTGTCAGTTGAGTGCGGTTTTATTGTAACGAGTAAGCTAATGAGAAAGCTGGTGGGTAAATGACGGGCATAAAAAAGGCTCTGGCTGCTCACTCTAATGCAGAAGAGTGAAGTCAGCCAAAGCCTCAATTTTGTTACCTTTAGTAGAGTGACTACTAAAAGGGCAGAGTGGTTAAACTATGCTTTTTTAAGATCTTGCGCTGGGTAAGTAAGCGTCATTGCGCCTTCTACCGTTGTAACGTGAACGTAGCCGCCACCAGCACTTAGGCCAGTTACTACCATTTCACCTAGTTCAACACCTTTTGTTGCTACAACGCGATCATCAACTGAAAACACTTTACACACCTTCAATAAATTAAATAAATACGATAGATATCGAACGCGGATTAAAACAGATGGGACCTCAATCAACTAATCCGGTTATTTGTCGTAAAGATTAAATTCAGTTATGTATAAATAATTATGTATTAAAAATCAGTTTGTTAACTTACGCTGTGACGTTATTTATCCGCTGGATACACTACACCAACTTGTTGGCGCATCTCTGTAATTAACTTCGCAACCGTTAAAGCGCGCAGTTGGGCCTGCGCTTGTGTTGCGTTGTCGCCAGCAATGCAGCTAGCAAAGGCCTGCGCTTCGTAACTCATGGAGTTTTCGCTTTGTGCTTGAGTAAGGTTTTCTACCGTGCCATCGCGGTAGCGGATCTTAACGTCAGTACATTCAGCGATGTGATCGATGATGATCGCCCCTAATTCACCTTGGATCTCGCTTGGCGCATAAGAGTCGCTGACTTTGGAGTGCGCAAGGGTCACATCAAACTCAGGGTATTGGAAGATCGCACAGCCATGAGCATCGACACCTGAATCAAGTAGCTTTGCAGAAGCCTGTGCGTTTTCAGGTTTGCCAAATAGCGCGACTGTCGCGGCAACACAGTAAAAGCCAATATCGACCAATGAGCCGTTAGAAAAAGCTGGGTTGAAGGTATTTGGGTTCTCGCCGTTTAGGTATTTTTGGTAGCGCGATGAATACTGGCAGTAGTTGATGTGTGCTTTATGTACCTTGCCAATCTTTTCTAACCCAAGTTGAACTTGCTTAAAGTTCGGTAGGAATTGAGATTTATACGCCTCAAACAGCACCACACCGTTTTTCTCAGCGACTTCGAACATGCGTGTTGCTTCATCAATATTTGATGCAACCGGCTTTTCACAGATAACATGCTTGCCGTGTTCCATCATGAAGATAGATTGCTCGCAATGCAGTGAGTTAGGGGAAGCGATGTACACGGCTTCTACAGTGTTGTCATTGGCCAATGCGTCGAGTGAGTCATACGTGGTTTCAACGTCAAATTCTTGGGCGAACTGTGCCGCGCTGTCTAGATTTCGAGAGTAAACCGCAGCAAGTTGCATCGATTGAGATTCGTGCGCAGCTTGAACAAACTTTTGTGTAATCCAATTGGTTCCAATTACAGCAAACTTAATCATATAGGTATCCAGTCGTTAGTCGTCGTTAGTATATTGATTCTGCAGAGATAGTAGCACTCAACGGCTGGCAATGTGCCTGAGATTTACGGAACAATTTCCCTAAACATAGTGCCTAATATTAATGTTCAGCCTTCACAGAGCGTCTGAGTTGACCAGTGTAACGGTGCACAACTAAGCCATTTTTGCTAAGGTGTTATTGAATTCAAACAAGGTGATGATATGCAAATCCGGACGGCCAAGGTAACTGATATTAACGCGATCTTAGCGCTCTCTGAGCAGATAAACCGTCAACATCATCTTGGTGCGCCTATGGTATTTGCACCAGCGTCACAAGGCTTGGCCGACAGTGAAGAGTATTGGTTAGGTTTGATGCTTGACCCACTTGGCGCTTTCTTGGTTGCAGTAGACGACAAGCAAGTCGTTGGCTTTTTAGCGGGTAAGGTAACGCAGAATAAAGGCGTCAGTTTTATTCAGCCGCACAAGGTGGCAAGGGTCAATACGATTGTGGTGAACGATCAGGTTCAGAGCAAAGGTGCTGGTCGAGCGTTAATGAAGTCTTTTAATCAATGGGCGCAGGCGAGAGGAGCGATAGAACTTAGGTTGGAGGTAATGGAGTTTAACCAACAAGCTCAGGGTTTCTATGAGTCGTTAGGAATGGAAACTCAGTCACGAACCATGTCCATGCGTTTTGAGGAGATCTAAAGGTGCGTCTGTTTCTGCCTTTATCACTGTGTTTACTGTTTGTGGCTTCGAACGCGAATGCTGAGCAAGTCGTGGTCGAGAAAATAGTCTCTGACGCGACCGCTATCGAAACCATCGTATTCGAGTCTGCACCGGCTCATTCTCAACGTGTCTCAACGTCTTCATCTAACTCAACCTCTTCCACGAGCTCAAACTCCGAGCATGTGATTATTGTGGATGAGGTTCTTAACAGTAGCCCTGATGAAAAGGTAGCTCAGTTTTCTCAAGGGTCATCGAAACGTCCACCTCAAAGTTCCTCTCGACAGTTTTATAACGTACCGGATAGCGCATCTGAGATAGATTCGCTGTCGCAAGTGGTTACGTTAGTTAAAGTCGATAAATCGAAACGTAGGATGTATCTGCTAAAAGGTGAAGAGGTGATTCAGGAGTTTCGTATTGCGCTAGGCAAACAACCGAAAGGGCATAAACGCTTTGAAGGGGACAACCGAACGCCGGAAGGGGAATACCAGCTCGATTATGTGATGGAAGAGTCGGACTTTTATCGCTCAGTACATATTAACTATCCGCAACCTTCGGATATGCAATGGGCAGAGCAAAATGATGTAGATCCTGGAGGAAACATCAAAATCCATGGCATCAAAAACGGCGAGCGTCGTTCGCCGAGCTTTATTCAAAGTTTTGATTGGACGGATGGCTGTATCGCGTTAACCAATCAAGATATGGATG
Source organism: Vibrio sp. 10N.261.52.C11 (assembly GCF_041471405.1). Taxonomy (NCBI): domain Bacteria; kingdom Pseudomonadati; phylum Pseudomonadota; class Gammaproteobacteria; order Vibrionales; family Vibrionaceae; genus Vibrio; species Vibrio sp. 10N.261.52.C11. Next base: position 37,263 of record NZ_JBFROI010000053.1, on the reverse strand, counting down.
AGTTTCTCCAACTTGTAAAAATGGGTACTCCTATCCATATCGAATGGTAGTCATTGGTACCCAGTTTTCTTAATCACTTTCCGCAGTCAATTAGCGCAATCAATTCGCGAAACCAATTCGTAAAAGCAACGTCCAAAATTAAACGCTAAAGCCGTTACAGTAAGACTCGACCTGCACTGAATATTGCAATCACAATCAGCAATGCAATGGTGACTGGCTTAAACTTCGCTCCACCAAATCTTTCGAACAGTTTAGAACCCACATAACCGCCAAACATGCTGCTTGGTAGAAGCGCGAGAGTCAGCCAAACTACATCGCGGTCGACTAACCCAGCGATAGATGCCGAAACAAACGCAGTGGAATCAGCCAATACAAAGAAGGCTATCAGGCCTGCTCTGGCAATGTGCGGAGCGACTGGGCTTGCTAATGCATGAGTGCCAATTGGAGGCCCTGACATCGAAGCCGCGCCGTTCATTACACCCGCAAGGCTTCCTAGAATATAGGGAGTAAATCTAGGTTCGCTTTTGTAATGGAAACCTTTGTAGATCATAAGTGCAGACGCAAAAATGAAGGCACTGATGATCAAGATGATCGTGTCTTGGCTAACGGATTTAAGCAGAAGTAAGCCGACTGGTGTGAAGGCAAAACAAGGGATAAATACCTTTAAAACCCAGCGCCAGTTAACATGCTTTCGAACTTTAGGCAGTAATTGAACATTGCCTAGGAGATCGATCAACATGAAGACGGGAACCAGTTCGATAACAGGCTCGAATAACGCACTTAATGGCAATGCCACTAAGGTGAAACCGAAACCTGAGAAGCCACGAACAATAGCGGCGAAAATGAAGATTGCACCCAAAATTGGGAAGGTTGGACTAAAAATGAGATCCATAAATTAAGTAACCAATGAAGCTGTCTGTATAGAGCGAGCTAATGAAACCAAGTGAGTAGCGGAATGTACTCCTACTCACTTGTGTTTGCTACCTAATTTTAAGGTTTCCCGAGAGTTAATTTTAAAGTCTCTCGGGGTTGTTTTTGCGGTATTTGCTTGGTCAATTTATAGAGGTAAATTGATTCGGAAAATCAGTGAATACGGCATCTACTTTTGAGATGAATTTGAAGTGAGACGGATCGTTTACTGTGTAGCACCAAGTTTGAATGTTTGCTTCACTTAGTGTATCAAGATCGCTCTGATTCACATGCTCGTAGTTCATGTGACAGCTGAACGCTTTGACCTCATTGATGAGCATAAGATCATCTTGAGTCAGTTGCTCTGTGATCACGCCAACGCGGTATCTTGGTAAGTGGTGAGCCATTTCTGCAACAACTTCATGGCTGAAACTTGAAAGCAGCACTCTGTCCGTGTCTATGTTTGAGCGGATCAGCTCACTGTGTAGAAGATCAACCACATGAGGGGCTTGGTGTCGGCTATCGACTTTTATCTCTAGGTTAACGCTGAGGTTATGTTCTTCAATAAGTTCAAGTAACTCGCTAAGTGTGAGTATTCTTTCTCCTTCGAACTGTTCTGACTTCCAGCTACCAAAATCAAGCTGACGCAGCTCTGCCAATGTGTGTTCATCAACACGGCCCTTGCCATCACTACAGCGCTCGAGAGTGTGGTCGTGGCAAACGACAAGCTCATCATCCTGAGTTTGCTGAATATCGACTTCAATCCATTTCAAGCCAAGTTTAGCGGCTTGTTCAATACTTGCTTTGGTGTTTTCTGGGTGAGTACCCGCTACACCACGGTGACCTACGATGATAGATGACATAATTAATCCTTTTTAAAGACGCACCGTAAAAACGCATTAAATATCAGTGTACTCGATTAAGCGAGAGCCGTCGTTATGCTTGTCGTCTCTTCGCGTGACTCTTGTGAAGTAAAGTTATTCGGCTGAATACGCTTCCCACGACTGTCAAAAATATGCAGGTTGGATTTATTAATGCTTAGCCCGAGAGGGACGGCTTGGCACAGCGTCGTTTCGGGTGTCACTGCAATAAAGGGTTGTTCGTTCACAAGGCCATGAACCAATTGATTCGGCCCCAATGGCTCAACCACACTGATACGCAGTTCGAGAGGCAAGGTGTTCATTTTTAATTCGGAACAAACCTCAGAGTGTTCAGGGCGAATGCCAAGCGTGATAGTCGCGTTCTTAACGTGCGCGTACTCTGGCAGGTACATTTGTTGATCACCGATTTCAAGATAGCCATCATCGAGCGTGGCAGTAAGGAAGTTCATCGCGGGGCTGCCAATAAAGCTTGCCACAAAGGTACTGGCAGGCTGGTGGTAAACTTCTCTTGGTGTGCCGACTTGTTCTATCTGACCTTTGTTGAGAACCACGATTCCATCTGCCAGTGTCATGGCTTCGACTTGGTCATGAGTCACGTAAACACTGGTTACGCCTAGCTCGCGTTGTAGCTTTTTGATTTCTAACCTCATGTGAGCGCGCAATGAGGCATCTAGGTTAGACAAAGGCTCGTCAAACAGGAACAGTTGAGGGTCGCGTACAATCGCTCGTCCCATAGCAACGCGCTGGCGCTGACCACCCGAAAGCTTGGCTGGCTTGCGATCTAGGTATTCTTCGATCTTTAGTGTCTTGGCGACTTTCTCAATCTTTTCTTCAATTACGTGTTGGCTGACACCTCGGTTCTTTAAACCATAAGCGAGGTTTTTGTATACCGTCATGTGAGGGTAGAGTGCGTAATTTTGAAAGACCATTGCGATATCTCGTTGAGCTGGCTTTTCGTTATCAACACGGCGGCCACTTAAGTGAATCTCTCCGCCAGAGATACTTTCCAGCCCCGCTATTGAACGTAGGATAGAAGACTTGCCGCAACCCGATGGGCCAACCAACACAAGAAATTCACCCTTTTCGATCTCAAGCGAGACATCTTTCACTGCACGATGACCGTTCTCATAAGTCTTTACCAAGTTTTTGATGCCTAACATGGTAGGTGCTTTGTGTGTATGGCTGTGAGTGGTTTGGGTGTGCCCTAACGTTTGTTTTAACTTTGGCATCGGGGTGTCCTCTGTATTTTTGTGGATAGCTTGGTGAGAATGCAGGTGAGACATCTTGTACTCAGCGAGTGATTGAATGCGGTTATCGTTCATTTGATTTTTGTCGTTATTATTTTTCACTTTCTACTAGCCCTTTTACAAACCAACGTTGAAATACAACCACCACTAAAACGGGTGGCAACATAGCTAAAATCACCATGGCAAAAACATAGTCGTAGCGCGGTAAACTGGTTTCATTGATGTTGTTGAGTACTTGTTTGATGCCCATCACGATGGTGTTGTAGCCTTCGTCCGTGGTCATCATGATTGGCCACAGATATTGGTTCCAACCCACCACAAACATGATGATGAAGATTGCGGCAATCATGGTTTTAGACAGTGGCAATAAGATGTCGACAAAGAATCGAAATGGACCTGCGTTATCTAGCTGAGCGGCTTCTAACAATTCATCGGGGATGGTTTTGAAGAACTGCCTAAAAAAGAACGTCGCGGTGGCTGAGGCGATCAAAGGCAGAATTAAACCTGTGTAGCTATTAAGAAGCCCAAGCCCAGCGACAACCTCATAGGAAGGGATAATGCGCACTTCTAATGGCAGCAAAAGCGTCACGAAGATCAACCAGAACCAAGCTGTAGCATAAGGCAGTCTGAAGTAGACCAAAGCATACGCGGCCATCATCGAAATGATGATCTTACCGATCGCAAAACCTAGCCCCATGATCATCGAGTTGGCGATCATTTTGCTGGCGGTGACTTCGCCACTGAAGCCCATGCTTTTGTTCCAAGCTTCGCTATAAATGGCCGTAAAGTTATCGCCTGGCAGCCATTGCAGGCCCTCGCTGACAATGGTGTTCGGGTTATGCGTCGAGCTGGCGAAGATTAGCCAGATAGGGACCAACATGAACAGCATCCCAGCAATTAGAATTAGGTGGTCATAGACCTTATTACTTTTCATAAATAACTCCTGTCGCGTTAAAACCTAGCTGTGGTGGGCTAGTAGTGAACACGCTTTTCTACAACGCGAAACTGGATAAATGTAAGAGTGAGTACCAGTAGCAACAACACAACTGACTGCGCAGAGCTGCCGCCTAAATCTGCGCCAACAAACCCGTCTCGATACACCTTGTACACCAACGACGTTGTGCCGCCACCTGGGCCGCCATTGGTCATGGTGTCGATCACGCCAAAGGTTTCAAAGAACGAGTAGGTGAGGTTGATGACCAGAAGAAAGAAGCCTGTAGGTGCGAGTAGCGGGAAAGTAATGGTCCAGAAACGTTTTGAGTCGCTGACGCAATCGAGCATCGCCGCTTCTTTTACGGCGTAAGAGATCGATTGAAGCCCAGCCAGAAAGTAGATGAAATTCACCGAAACCTGTTTCCAAACCGAAACCAAAATCAGAGCAAACGTGGCATCTAAAGGGTCGGTTTGGAAGCTAAAGTCCCAGCCTATAACCGCAAATATCTCGGTAAACACGCCAATGTGTGGGTTAAACAAGAAAGCACCGATTACGCCTGCAATCGCAGGAGCAACCGCGTAAACCCAAGTAAGAGTGACCTTGTAAGCGCCTTGTCCGTGAATGATGTTGTCGGCTTTAACCGCGAGCAGCAGCGCTAAGGCAAGCGATAAGAAAGAGACCACGATTGCGAACATTAATGTGAAGCCAATCGAGTTCAGATACTCGCTCGATTCGAATAGCATCTGATAGTTTTCGAACCACACGAAGATGGAAGAGGTGCCCCAAGGGTCTTCTAGCATGAAGGACAGGTAAACTGCCTTTGCCGCTGGGTAGATAAAGAAAACCGCAATGATGAGTATCTGAGGCGCCAAAAATAGGTAAGGCAGCGGAGAGTGAAAGAATTGCTGACGTCGTTCCACAGGGTAATCCCCAAAAATTAGTGACTGTTATCACTGTTAGTTACGGTGAGCACTAGCGCTATAGCAAAGGAATGCATCCAGTTGAGTTGTAGTTTTTGGAGCAAGAAATGGCGCTAGTGAAGAATCTCCTCACACCTTGCCATTACGTTTTTAATGACGCAGTGACAAGTGGTGAGGAGCAATGAACGGCTTTGGTTTGTTAAGCCTTTAGCTCAGTAATCTACTTTGGTAAAAAAGCCAAATTAGTTCATCGTACGAGCGAAGCGTTTCAGCAGTTTGCTGCTCTCATCTTCGACTTTATCTAGGCTGTTCTCGACGCTAGAGCGGTCGGCGAAGATATTGTCGAATTCACGATGCATCACTTCACGAATTTGAGGGTAGTAACCTAAGCGGTAACCTTTAGTCCATTCGCCCGATTTTAGGCTTAGCTGCTTAACGCCCACTTCTGCATCTGGTTGTTCGTTGTAGTAGCCAGACTCTTTCGCTAGCTCATAGGCAGCCGTTGTTACAGGTACATAACCAGTGGTTTTGTGCCAGTAGACTTGAGTTTCAGGCTTCGTCAGGTAATCAAAGAACGCTGCTACACCTTTGTCTTGCTGTTGGTCATGGCCATTGAGTGCAAACAGAGCAGCACCGCCAATGAAGGTTAAGCCTGCGTCTGGGTTAACCGATTTCCAGTATGGAAGGTATGTGGTGCCGAGTTCGAAAGGTACGCGATTACGTAAGCCACCGAATGAGCCTGAAGAACCCATCCACATCGCCACTTCTTGGCGCTCGAAAGGGGTTTGGTTTGCATCCCAGTCGCTGCCGTAATACTTGTAGTAACCTAGATCTGACCACTCTTTCATCTTGCTAACGTGCATCATCATGTCTTTGGTGTTGAACATGATCTTAGTGGACAAGCCATCGTAGCCGTTGTTTTGATCTGCGACTGGCAGGTTGTGGCGAGACTTAAAGTTCTCGAACATGATCCACGGCGTCAGAGATTGAGAAAACGCGATGTGTCCTTCAGCCTTCAGTTTCTTAGCGACCACTTCTAGTTCTTCATAAGTTTTAGGCGCGTCTGCACCCACTTCCGCGAGAAGATCTTTGTTGTAGTAAAGAACCGGTGTCGAACTGTTGAAAGGCATACCAACCATCTTGCCTTGGTTGTCGGCATAGAAGTTACGAACGCCCGCTAGGTAGTCGTTTGAATTAAAGTTGTAACCCGACTCAACCAGAATATCCTGTACCGGTTTCGCGACGTCTTTCGCGTTCATGATGGTTGATGCGCCTGCATCGAAGACTTGCAGAATATTGGGTGCTTCACCTGCTCGGTATGCCGCGATACCGGCTGTTAAGGTCTCTGTGTATGAACCTTTGTAGATTGGCGTGATCTCGTAATCATCTTGTGACGCATTAAAGTCGGTCGCAATCTTATTGACGGTTTCTCCAAGCTGGCCGCCCATTGCGTGCCACCAAGTGACTTGAGTCGTTGCGAACGCTGGCATTGCCGCTGTCGCAGAAAGAACGCCTGCCAAAATTAGCTTATTCATCTTCTTTTCCTTTTGGATGAAATCGATGTAGAGGTATTGAATTAGAGTATTAACGAGACGGTAGGGGTGTCGTTTGAAGCTATCTTGAACAGGCCATATTTCACTTACGTGGCTAAACCGTTTCACTGATATGAAAGATTCGTTTCGATTTTATTTAAGAGTAAAGTTATTGATGGTTTTGATGTTGAACATGTTCGGTTTTTAAGACGTTTTATTGAACAACTGTTGTTCAATAAAAAAGCCTCTCGAAGGAGAGGCTTTGAATAAGCTAGAGCTTGTTATAATCGGCTTTGTTCTAGTGTGCGATATCGAGTTGGTTGTCTTTCACGCCGTTAATACGGAACCAACCTGCAATACTGAATCGCTCTGTGTTTGTCGGCAGTACCTCGTGTGGGAACTGTTCAGATAAGAACACAAATAAGCGGCCTGACTTTGGTGGAATGGTCGCGATGTGGTTGTCTTTTAGGTCGTAAACCACAAGTTCACCAGCGTCTTCTTCTGTCCACTCATCATTCATATAGAACACAGTGGTCAGGCGGCGGTTTTCATTGCCCTTGAAACAGTCTAAGTGCTTCTGGTAGAAGTCGCCTTTTTCGTATTTAGCAAAGTGCGCTTCGTACTCGAACAGACCCAAAAAGAACGCTTGGTTTGCCGCTAAACGAATTTGTTCCATTTTGTCTAGGAACAGAGATGCTGGCTGACCCATATCGCGGCGCACCCATTGAATCTTGTCACTACGAATGGTCGACTCTCGCGTTACTTCATCGTTACGGCCAATCCTAGCCTTTTTCCAGTTCTCTGGAATGCAATCCCTCAATGCCACCACTTCTTCTTGAGTTAAGAAGTCATCCCAAACGAAATAACCTTGGGTAGAAAGAGCATCGATTAATTGGTTCATGTATAGCACTCAGACAATAAATTAGAGGCGCATATATAGTCCTAATAACTTAGGTCAACAAATCACGTATTTTGTCGTCACGATAAAAGAGCGGAAGAGCATGGTACTTTGATGTGATTTTATAGTTAACAAATTTGTTACAAATAAATGTGAGTTTGCTATGGTGTAGGTCTGACCAGTTGAATTATCACAAGGAGCGGTTTTGCAGCTGCATACCATCAAAGGCTATATCCAAGACATGTATCTCGTAGAGTACCCAGATAGATTGCTGTTACTTGATGGTGCGTGCCGTGCGGATATTCCTCATCTTAGGGCTTTCATTGAAGATGAGCTTGGCCGTGAATTTAGCGACCTACATACTGTGGTTGTTACACACATGCATCCGGACCACGCAGGGGCAGCGCATACGCTCAGAAAGCTGACTAATTGTCATTTGGTGGCAGCAAACAGAGACAAGGATTGGTATCACGGCATCGATGGCATTTTGATGCACCTGACCGACTTAGCGCTTGCTAGGTGGATGGCGAACCGCTTAGGCAAGCCTAAAGCAAACCTATGGTATTCAAGAAAGTTAAAGCCGGACTACAAGCTGTCTGATGGGGATAGTATTCCAGGGTTTGATGATTGGTTGGTTCTTGAAACACCGGGCCATACCGACCGTGATCTCTCGGTCTATTGCCCATCACACAGCGTGGCTTATGTGGCCGATTTAATGGTCGAGGTTAAGAAGAAGCTGATTCCGCCATTTCCTATCTTTCAACCTAATAAGTATCGAGCGTCTGTATCGCGCATTTATGACATGCAGCTCGATACCTTGCTGGTGGCGCATGGTGGGCAAGTCGATTTCAGTCAGAAGGCTTTTGAACACCTGTTGATGAGTGCCCCAAGAAGGCCTGTTACACATTGGCGAGTGACGAAAATCAAAACCAAGAAATTACTTTTATCGATTGGGCGATTTGGTTTTCAATCTCATGGTAAATCGAAGAAATAGATCAGAAGCTTGAATGCAAAGTCGTGTATTCAGAGCTGAAAGTAGAAATAGAAAAATAGATAGCAATAAGGCCAGTCATGAGACTGGCCTTATATCGTTGTGAGTAGCTTTAGTTATAACCTGTGGAGCGGTTACGATGACTCGGATTAGTGAGTCAGCAGGAATTCACCCGCAGGGTCAACAATCACTTTGTCACTCATGCCTTGACGTCCAAGCAACATCATGTAAGTCATGTCTTGACGGTTGCTTAGCGTGATATCGATAGGCCATTGTTGGCCACCGATTCTTAGCATGGTTTCAATCACGCAACGGTGTTCAACTTCGCCGTTAGATGATTTAATTTTCTTACTTGTTTTCAGTTTCGCCTTGCAGCGCACCGTCTCTTCTAGGTGATAAACGTCTGGGTGAAGGTCGAACTCTACGAATTTCTCACCATTTGATTTAACACATAGTAGATTGTCTACGTGTAGAGAAGAGGTTTTAGCCCCTGTATCAACACGTGTATGTAGTCCAGTTATCCCTAACTCTGGTAAGCAAAGTGCTTCGGTATTCCCTATGATCATTTTATTGTTCATTTTCTTTCCAATCATGAGTTATCGGTATTCAATCAGCCCTTGCCACGAGTACGGTTAGCGTTTGGTTTTGCATTCTTCTCGATGAATTCGAAAATCATGTCTGCTACATCTTTACCCGTTGCTTTCTCGATGCCTTCTAGGCCTGGAGAAGAGTTTACTTCCATTACTACTGGGCCGTTCTTAGATTGTAGGATATCTACACCACATAGGTTTAATCCCATGATTTTCGCTGCATTGATTGCTGTTGCGCGCTCTTCTTTGGTTAGTTTAACCAGCTGAGCAGTGCCGCCACGGTGCAGGTTAGAGCGGAATTCACCTTCACCAGCTTGACGCTTCATTGCAGCAATTACTTTGTTGCCAACAACAAAACAACGGATGTCTGCGCCATTTGCTTCTTCAATGAACTCTTGAACCAAGATGTTCGCTTTTAGGCCCATGAACGCTTCGATAACGCTTTCTGCTGCTTTGTTTGTTTCAGCTAAAACTACACCGATACCTTGAGTACCTTCAAGTAGCTTGATCACAAGTGGCGCGCCACCTACGTTTTTGATCAGGTCTTGAATTTTGTCTGGGCGGCTAGCGAAACCTGTTTTTGGTAAGCCAATACCTTTACGAGACAACAGTTGTAGTGAGCGCAGTTTGTCGCGAGAGCGACTGATTGCTACTGACTCATTGATACAAAAAGTGCCCATCATTTCGAATTGGCGAACAACCGCAGTTCCGTAAAAGGTAATGGAAGCGCCAATACGTGGAATAACAGCATCGTATTGAGGTAGCTCTTCACCCATGTAGCGAATCTTCGGATTGTTACTCGCGATATCTATATCACAGTGCAACGTGTCGATAACATCGACCTGATGACCACGTGCTTCTCCAGCCTGCTTTAGACGAGCGGTAGAGTATAGATTTTCGTTGCGAGAAAGAATTGCGATACGCATGGCGTTTCCTTAGTTAATACCTGATTGGTAACTGCAAATAAATTAGTTGTTAGCTGAGCTTTCAGTTTTTTCTGAGGCTCCTTGCTTGCTTCGGGGCGAACCTTAAGGCTTTTCGTTCAACTAAGAAAACGAATTAAATTTGTCGAGTCGACAACGGAAATTTATCGATTGTGTGAGCTATTGGTACAGCAGGCTTGAGAGGGGAATTGGAATGGAAAAGCGAGTTGAGACCTAACTCATATTGGGGGTAGGAGCATATTAGGTTGTACCCAACTCGCGTTTACTCGGTGCTAAAAAGTGTACTAATAACGCCAGTTACATAGATCTATAAGTGTTCGTAGTGCTTCTCTTTCGAGCTTACTGCAGGTGCTTTTTAGCTTGTTAAGATAGTATTTTCTCATGGTCATTACTCTCTCTGGTTAGGCTTTATTTACAACCTATGGTTTGTTGCTGACCCGTTCATTATGGATAATTAAGAGGAACTAAAAAACAGATGTTATTTTTATTGGTTGTTCCTGTTTTGGTCGCATTACACTACTTTTTGATGAATGTGTTTTATAATGGGCTTAATTAGGAAGAGCTATCTTTAAAAGGTTCATTATTTGTCTGATCTAAACATGATGCGTTACTACACGCGGCTAGAGTCGTTCGAGCCAAACATTTCTCATTCAGTCACCCTAGCCGAAGTAGCGGATATGCTGTTTACAAGCTTGCGTCACGCTCGAACCTTACTTGGTAAGATGCATCAAGCTGAATGGGTGGTGTGGGAGCCAAAAGTTGGCAGGAATCAACGCTCTAACTTAACACTGCGTTTTAGCAATTCAGAGTTGGCGCAGCATGTTGCAAGTAAACTGATAGAGCAGGGCAAGTACGAAAAAGCACTTTCCATATTGGATAATGACCGCGCTGTGTTTGGTTCTTTACTGCAAGAAACTTCCGGCGCGACCATGCGTGAAGGGCTGCTGCACGTTCAATTAACCTATAAGCGTAAGTTTGAGGATTTGTTTCCGCACCATATACACCGCAGTAGCGAACGATTTTTGATAAGACAGGTTTTTAGCTGCCTAGTGACGTGTAATGGTAAAGGTGAGTTAAAGCCTGAACTAGCTCACCATTGGGAATATGACACTGAGCAACTGGTTTGGACTTTCTATCTGCGCCCGGGACTTACTTTCCATGACGGGCAACCTGTGGATGCTAAGCAATTAGTTTCGATGTTTTCTGCGTTGCAAACCTTACCTTTCTATCAGACAGAGCTAGCCCATGTCGCTTCAGTTTACAGTGAGCAGCCATTGAGGATCAGCTTTCAACTCACCAAAGCAGATACCGGCTTTGCTGGTTTACTTGCTGGCGTTAAATATTCGATTCAACCCGCAGCGCAAGTCACCCGTGAACCGTCGCCATTAAGTACCGTGTCCCATGCTGTTATTGGAACCGGCCCCTTCAAAGTGGTTGAGACCAATAATGAACGAATCAAGCTCGCCGCATTTGAGCATTATTATGGTTGTCGCTCGTTAACCGATGAGGTGACTATCTGGCAGTTTGAGGAATCAATGACGGGCACTGCTCGTTTCGATGACAGCCAAATGCACGTATCGCCTTATGGAAATTCTTCTTGTTTCCATCAATTAGGGAAAAGCGATGCGGAACTTGTTTCAGCAGACACAGACGGCCTTCGTAGCCGAGTCGAGGATGGATGCTTGTTTATCCTGTTCAATCAGAACTCAGCGGCTAACCCACTAAATAATGAGCAGCGCAAATACCTTTCAGAACTGACCAACCCACAAGCGATTTTGTCACAGTTGGAACATAACAAGGGTCTGTTTAGTGTCTCTTTAGCTCAAAATATACTGCCAAGTTGGCAGAAATTGTATCGAACGCCTTCGAAAGAGACACAACTGCCGAAAAAGATGAGTATAGCGGTTTACGATTATTATGCGTTGTATCGATGTGCGATTTGCGTATCTGACATACTCAAACGATATGGTGTGGAAGTTGAGGTGAACACCTACAGTTTTCGAGAATTGGCTCAGTTATCTCAGAGTGGCGAGTTAAAGGAGGACTTGGTGCTGTGTAACTTGAACCTCGATGACAATGCTCCGTCTTCGCTGTTCTCGTGGATGATGAACGACCCTGTTTTGCACTCTGCTTTGGGAGAGATGAACAGCGATTGGCTCAAGCAGCGCTTGGATAGTCATAAAGCATCCGTGGAACTGCCTAATTACTTGGCAGAGCTAGAACCCATCGCGTCTACTCTGATCTCAGATTATTGGTTAGTGCCTATGTTCCACCACTTACAGACCGTTCGTTTCCAAGGGATTCTGAAAAACGTGGCCATCACAAACTGGGGATGGCCAGACTTCAAGAATGTATGGTCTGCTGATTAACCTTTCTTACTAACTAAATAACTAAGTTAGCTCGTTTTCAAAGTCGGTTTTTCCAAAATCGACTTTGACACGCTTACGTCTAGATAAATTAAAAATTACACTCTGTGGTTTACTTTTTGGTTTTGGTATGTAAACTAGTCAGTGTAGTTTTTGAGTTGGGTCTTTCCCAACGGTTGAAGAGATACCAATGAAAAAATATCTATTACCGATTTTAGGAGTACTTGCCGTGGTCGCTATCGTAAGCACAGGTTCACAATCAAATGACAATCTAGATAAGCTTCCAAAGAAGTTTGCTAACAGTGAGTTAGAGTACAAATCGGGCATGTCTGATATTTTTTCAATCTTGAAAGCGTATGTAACCGTGGAAAGAAATGAGCCAGTGCCACGTGCTGCATTGCCTTTGATTCCGATGACAGCCGAGCAATTGATCGAAGAGACAGAAGACGTTGCGTACCGCTTAGGTCACTCAAGTGTGATGATGAAGCTAGATGGCAAGCTAGTGATGACTGACCCTGTGTTCAGTGATCGAGCATCACCAGTGCAATGGATGGGGCCAAAGCGCTTTCACCCAACCCCAATCTCACTGCAAGATCTACCTGACATCGATGTGGTAGTGATCAGCCATGATCACTACGACCATTTAGACAAAGGTGCCGTGAAGGTATTAGCCGACAAAGTAGGGACGTTCTTAGTGCCATTAAGAGTGGGCGCACTGTTGGAAAAGTGGGGCGTGGATAAAGAGAAGATCATCGAATTGAACTGGTGGGAATCGGCAACGGCCTCAGACATTGAGTTCACGTTGACACCGACACAGCATTTCTCTGGTCGTGGCTTGCTTGATCGTGACCAAACACTGTGGGGCAGTTGGGTTATTAACGCTTCAGACAAGAAAGTCTTCTTTAGCGGTGATTCTGGTTACTTCAATGGCTTTAAAGAGATTGGCGACCGTTTTGGGCCGTTTGATTTAACCATGGTTGAAACGGGTGCGTATAACTCACTTTGGGCGGATATTCATATGTTCCCAGAACAGAGTGTTCAGGCACACATTGATCTGCAAGGTAAGGTGATGATGCCAATCCACAACAGTACCTTCGACCTTTCTATGCATGATTGGCAAGACCCAATGGAACAAGCACTGGCGATTAGCAAAGAGCGAGATGTACAAATGGTAAGCCCGGTGATGGGTGAACGTTTGGTGATCTCAGAGCCTGTACCTGTTCAGGCATGGTGGAAACTAGCATCGAATTAGAGCTGTCATCCAAATAGACATAGCTAAACCACTAAGCTGTACAACCCAACTTATACACGAAACGCCACCGATCTTACGATTCGGTGGCGTTTTTTAGTTTTATTTTTAAGATCAGCTTTCTAAGTTCTGCGCCATTTTCTTCGCAATTTTTCTGAATTGTTCTAACTCGTCTTCGGCCATGCCTTTGGTCATTCTCTTCAGCATGTCTCGATCGATATCCGAGACCTTACTCATGATCTCTTGACCCTTATCAGTCAGAACCAATAACTGGCTGCGCTTGTCTTCCGGGTTCGGAGACTTCTTCACAAGTTCCTGATTGATCAAGGCATTAATGAGCCGAGTGACCTGTGCTTTATCACGATCTAGGAAGTGTGCGATATCGATAGCGGTACATGGAGACTTCTTAGTAATGATCTTCATGACACGAATGTTCATAGGTGCGATCTCTGAGTCTAAGCTCTCAATCTGTTCGCTCATTTGACGTTTCAAAGAGTGCACTAGACGAAAGATTGATTCTAGCGATGTGTTATCAGACATAAACGATCCTTAGAAATATAGTTGACATTATCAACTATTGTATTTATAGTTGACATTATCAACTTAATTGTTCGTAAATTCAAGACAGGAAATAGATATGACGATTCAAGCAACTCTAACGCCAACTCTTCCTGAGCAAAAAGGCACACCGGTTTTATACAAAGTTTTGGTCATGATGAGCTTAATGCTGACGATTGGCGGCAGTTTAACGGCTGTGATGACTTACATGAATGTCGGATTCGGCGAGGAATTTATTGGCAACTGGCTTTCTTCGTTAGCCCTTGTTGTCGTGATCATGATGCCAATGGGCACGGTGATGATGGCTTTAGTCACCAAAGCCGTTGCTAGAGTGTTCACAACTTATAGCGAGAAAGTTCGCAACCTGATCGTAGGACTGATCATGGCATTCATAATGGAGTCCATGATGGCATTTGTAACAGCGGCAAATAACATTGGATTTTCGGATACATCGGCGTTTACCAGTGGATGGTTTAATGGATTTATTGCCGCACTTCCCATTGGCCTTGCGATCATGGTCGTGATGTCGATGACGGTTAAACCTAAGCTCGAACGATTCATGAAGAGCTAACCAAAACACTTTTTAAGCATTTTAGGAGGTCCAAATGAAAGCATTCACAGGCAAACACAATAACTACCGTATCACTATCGAAGAAGTGAACATCAAAGAAGATCGTGAACTTCAAACCATGCAGTTTGAAATTGAAGACAGAGAAGATATGTTCGCGATTGTTGAGAAGATCAAACATGACAGCGGCTTAGATGAGCAATCAGCAGCGCGACTAGGAGTGAGCATTCGCTTGTTAGGCCCATTGATGATGCAAGATAGAAAACACCCTCTGTTTGTTGATTTTATGCCTCACTTCAGAAACTTCATGCAGAATTTGAAGAAGACGTTGAAAGGGCAGTAAAGCCTAACCATCAGCAACACATCGAAAAGCCAGTAACGAACTTACTGGCTTTTTTACATTTAAATCAAAATAGTTTCAGTTGTTTGCGTCTAGAATATGCGAAAATTGATGGCTGAATTTTCGGTGTAGCACCGTTGTTGAATTGTCTATTCAAGCTTTAAGAAATCCGATATTATACTGGTCATAAAACTAAAGGTGGTATTATATGACAAATGTATTTAAACAAGCAGCTGAAGAACTGTTGAGTCGTCGTGTTGCTGGCACCAAAGCACCAAGATTGGACGAACAGTACCGTCCGAATAACTTGGAAGATGCGCTAAAGATCCAATCTTCAATGATCGATTTGAAAAGCGATAAAGTCGGCGGTTGGAAGTGCTTACTTCCTCTGGCTGAAGACAAGTTTGTTGTTGCGCCAATCTTCTCGGGCAGCGTTCAACAAGGCGAAGTTTGTGAACTGTTTGCTGACAACGGCGTAGTACGCGTTGAGCCTGAAATCGCATTTACGCTTGCTAAGAGCCTGCCTGCAAGCCAAGAAGGCTACAGCGAAGAGCAAATCAACGAAGCGATTGGTTCTTGCCACATGGCACTTGAGTTAATGCAGTCTCGTTTTGCGGATGACAGCGGCGCTGAGTTCTATGAAAAGCTGGCCGATGGCCTAGTAAACCAAGGTCTATTTATTGGCTCTGAGATTGATCGCGAAAAAGCGTTCACTTCTGCAGAGATCAGTATTGAAGTGACTCAAGGCGAGCAAGTTCAAGCATTCGACGGTAAGCACCCGAATACACTGCCACCAAGCCCAATTTACTGGCTGATTAACTACATGACACGTCGTGGTGTTGATTTCCAAGCGGGTGAAGCCATTATCACGGGCTCTTACTGCGGTATCGTGGAAATGGAATTCGATAAACCAACGACCTTCCACTACGAAGGCATTGGTGAATACCAAGTAACGTTCAAGCAGAAACGCTAACTTCTAGCGGCGCACTATCTGTTATCGAAAGGCTGTTTACTGATGAGTAAATAGCCTTTTTTATTACGTGATGCTTAATAGGGTTCTTATTACTTTGCATTAAATTAGGCGTTTAGACGTCTAGACGTTGACAAGTTCTAAGTGTGACATTAGTCTGCTCACCTTCCTGTTCTATTGTGTTGTCGTTCCATGTCCAATTCAAAAAATTCTAACGCGGTAATTGCCCCTTCTGCAGTGGCGCTTATCCCTCTGATCGTTTTCCTTGCGCTGTTTATTGGCGTGGGTACATACCTGTCGCTACAAGGCGTCGATTTTGCTTTCTATCAGCTTCCAGCTCCGATTGCGGCTCTGCCTGCCGTGATGTTAGCGTTGCTATTGAGCAAAGATAAATTGAACCGTGCGATCGAGCAGTTCTTAGGTGGTGTGGGTCACAAAGACATTATTGCAATGTGTATGATCTACCTATTGGCGGGTGCTTTTGCTGCTGTGGCTAAAGCTTCTGGTGGCGTGGACGCGACGGTAAATCTTGGTCTATCTGCTATCCCAACGAGCATGATCCTACCGGGCATCTTCCTTATTTCGGCGTTCATTGCGACGGCAATGGGTACTTCTATGGGTACTATCGCTGCGGTTGCTCCTGTTGCACTAGGCATTGCTGACTCAGCTGGCATGAGTATTCCTCTAACCGCTGGCGTAGTGCTAAGTGGCGCTATGTTTGGTGACAACCTTTCTATCATCTCTGATACCACGATTGCCGCGACACGCTCGCAAGGCTGTGAGATGAGAGATAAGTTTAAAGAGAACATCCGCATTGCACTTCCTGCTGCACTTATCGCGATTGTTATCTTTGCTTTCAACAGCACGGCAACTCAGGTTCCTGAAACAGGTCCAATCGAGTGGCTAAAAGTCCTTCCGTACATCACTATCTTGATTCTTGCGGTATCGGGCATGAATGTCTTTGTCGTGTTGGCGATTGGTATCTTGCTGGCGGGTGGCGTGAGCCTAGGTTCTGTTGAGAACTACGGTATGACTGATTACGCTCAAGATATCTATGCAGGCTTCGGCAACATGCAGGAGATTTTCTTATTGTCGATGCTAATTGGCGGTTTGAGTGAGCTAATGCGTCGTCAAGGTGGATTGGCGTTCCTGACTAACTTAGTAAGTGGTGTGATTCGTGCGTTTGGCTCTTCACACTCTAAGCAAGCGAGTGGTCGTGCGAGTGAGCTAGGCATTGCTGGCTTGGTATCTATGGTGAACTTATGTACTGCAAACAACACGGTAGCGATTATTGTGTCTGGTAGTGTGGCTCGTCAATTGGCGGAAGAGAACAATGTGTCTCCACGTCGTTCTGCAAGCTTGTTGGATATCTTCTCTTGTGTGATTCAAGGCGTGTTGCCTTACGGTGCGCAGGTATTGCTGTTAGGTTCGGTATTTAACCTATCGCCTTTGGATATTGTAGCTAACTCTTACTACTGTTTTGCTCTTGCAATCGTGGCTGTGGTTGCTGTGTTTATTAAACACCCAGCACGTCAAGTGGCTCAAGCTTAGTAACAATTGACCAAACTGAGTGCTCACTGGCTCTGATAAGAAGGCTCCTTAATAGGAGCTTTTTTGTGCGTGAAACTCATGGCTTGAAAATTCAATGTACGTCTTCAAATACAAGAAAACCGCCTATGTAGACGGTTTCTAATTTCGTTATAGCGGTTTTCAAGTTTATTGTAGTGTGAATGACAATTAGGCTTGAGAGCTTTAATTCAGCTTATTAGTCACGAACTCTTTGTTTCTGACCATTAGCCACATCAGGCCGCCTAGCGTACCGATGGATAATTGGATAAAGCCTAGGTTTTCAATCAGTGACTCTGGGCGGATTGAAACTAATACCATGCCAAGCGAGCCACAAATCATGCTGAAGAACTGTATCAGTGCGACGGCAGAGCCCGTGTCATGATCTTGTTGATTCAACATCAAGTTGGTCCCCGGTACTCGCATGATGATCGCCATTAATGTCGCTGGTGCAGCGATGAACATGAAGAACCAAGGGGACAGGTCGCCAATGGTTAGGGTGAAGATTCCCGCAAGCGCTAATAAAGCAAAACATCCTGAGATGACCTTTTGAACCGGCATTCGGTAGGACAACTTCATGTAAATTGTTGGACCAAATGAGGCGCACAGTGCATTGAATGCGAACGCGTAACTAAACTGTTGTTCGGTCAATCCAAAGTGATCGATGTAGATATAAGAACCCGCCGCAAGAAAGCCCATCAACGCCATCGGTATGATAGAGAAAATGACCAGCAGCTTGACGAACGAGCGGTTTTTCATGACCACGCCCATTCTTCCCCATGATCGGAATATAGAACCTTGGTATTTGTTTTCGAGTGTTTCTCGGTAGCAGCAAGCTAATACTGACGCAAATGCACCAAAAATGGCGAGCGTGACAAACATCATTCGCCAAGAAGCAATTTTCAGTAGAAAGGCACCAAATACAGGCGCAACCATTGGCGCGATGATCACCAGTGACATGATAGTCGCCATGATCTTTTCACGTTCTCGGCCGTCATAAAGATCTTTGACAATGGCGGTAGCGATAACGGTGATAGCACTGCCAGCAAAGGCTTGGAATACACGAGCACTAATCAACTGTTCGATGCTATTGGTCATCGCGCACAATATGCTCGCGACCATATAGCTCGCTAATCCAATTAATAGGATCGGCTTACGACCAAATTTTTCGCTGAGCGGCCCCCAGAACAAAAGACCGATGGCGTAAGTAACGAAGTAGCTGCTCAGGGTTAGGTTGACCATTGATCGGTCAGTATTAAACACCTCGACCATCTGCGGAAGCGCAGGTAAGTAAAGGTCGATGGTCAATGGAGGGAAAGCACTTATTATGACGAGAAAAAATAGCATACCGGTCTTTCCCAGTACTGGTTGTGGTCTCTTCAAGGTCGCTCTCCGTTGTCCAAGGTAGGTTTCTAATTGATGTGATATTGATATACAGAAGGTTAAGGCACGTCAGACAAGAAGGATAGAGTTGTTCAAGAATATGGTGAAAGTATCGATGAACTTATCTCTATGAGTCCGAATCTACGAAGTCGGTCTGTATACTGAATTGTATTACAAAACATTATTACTTTTATAGCTAACGAGTTCAATCAGTTAGTAGCAGGGTAGCTTGTGATCGCCAACGACACATTGTAATGATTATCGAGTTGGCTTGTTATCTTTTCTTTGGGCGCTTTTCGACTAAACCGTTACGCTCTAAACCGCGTCTAACACTGCTGCATAGCTTACCAAAGCGGCGCAGTTCCTCGAAGTTGGGGCCTTGGCCAATTGAAATACGGTGCTCCCAGTACATCAACTCACTGTCGACCATCTCTAGTAGCTTTTTAGAGCAACCCGAGCAGTTTCCTTTTGGCCCACAGATAAACGTCTCCGATTCGTAAAGTGGGAGTTCGTTTTTAACTTCTTCAATTAAGCTTAGCATTGCCAAATTTAGATTAGGCTTTTTGGTTGCTAGTGGTTTCAAGCTTGGTGCTTGCGCAGTTATCAAAGAAGAAGTTTGTGTGTTGTGGTGTAAATTCAAAGCAGCTGATGACATATCAAAGGCCTCAAGGAGAGAAGAAGGAGGGCATGCTACTCTTCACAACAAAGTGAATCTTGATGTAGTGCAATAAGCGTGGATATATACCCAAAAGAGGTAGGAGCCACAAGCGGTTGTGACTCCTTATCAAAGCTCGGTACTAATGAGAGATTTTAGAATTCGGCGTCGAACTGGAATTCCATCCACTCTTTGGTGACTGGGTGGTGCAGCGCAAGTCTTTCTGCGTGTAAGTGCAATCGGTCGGCTTTATTGCCATACAAGCCGTCACCGACGATAGGCATGTTAAGGCCTTCTTGGTGTGAACAGTGAACACGCAACTGGTGTGTACGCCCTGTTTTAGGATGCAGGTAAACCTTAGTGGTTTGCCCGTTTCGCTCAATCACTTCCCATTTGGTTTCTGCTGGCTTGCCGTGTTCGAAGCAGACAATTTGACGAGGGCGGTCATACAAATCACCACGCAATGGCAGTCGAACATAGCCTTCATTTTCTGTTAGAACGCCTTCAATCATTGCCACGTAACGCTTTTCGACTTCACGAGTAATGAACTGCTTCTGTAAGCTCTTGTTCGCACGTCGTGTGAGAGCGAAGATTAGAATGCCAGAGGTCGCCATGTCTAAGCGATGAATCACAAATGGGCCTTCAACATCGGGATGCATTTCTTGAACACGTGTGTAGGCGGAATCTTTGATGGTTTTACCCGGCACGGATAGAAAACCTGCTGGCTTGTGTACTACCACGATGTGCTCATCTTGGAACAGAATATCCAGCTCTTTGCCTTCTGCTGGGTTCTCTAGCAATGGGTTTGGATCGACTTCTAGGCCTTTCATCATATGGCCTAAAATCGGCACACATTTACTCTGACAAGAAGCGTAGTATTTCTTGTGCTTGCGGATTTCCGACTTTGGAGAGCGGCCCCACCAAAATTCAGCCAATGCCAGTGGCGTGTAACCATGTAAGTACGCGTATTGCAGCAATTTAGGCGCAGCGCATTCACCAGAGCCAGCTGGTGGTATCTTGTTTGGCGTGTTTTCAAAGATTTGGTTAAGGTCTTCAACGTTTCCTTCCGCATTCTGGAAAGCGTATTGTGAAAACAGTTTGTGCTGAAGCTGATGAGAAAGGAGTGCTCTTTGCTCTTTGAGTTCAGCTAATTGATTAGTGAACACATCAACTTTGATTTGTAACTCGTTTAGGATCTGTTCCCAGTTGAGCTTTAGGTACTTCTGCTGGTTCTTGTCAGCAACACTGGCCTTGTTAAGCTCATTATTCAGTTGTTCGAAGGCTTGTTCATCAAGGTTTTTTTTACCTTGTTCGCGTTGTTCTTTACGTGTTTTTCGGCCTTCTATAATCAACAAACGTTGCGCTTCGATCTCCTGTTCTGCCTGTGTTTTCTGTTGTGCTAACTGTTCACACAATTCAAGGTATTCAGCGTTTGCTTGCAGCGCTTTAAATTTCGCATTTACAGCCATCATGTCGGCTGTGTCTTGATGGAAAAAGCTATCGCTGCTCAACATGTCGAATACGGGCGGCACAAAGTGAGGCAGTAGGTTTTGGTCTGCGATTTTTCCAGAGAAAGCAGAGAAGTAACCCAATTCACCTTCTGGGCTTTTCACCAGTAACACACCAAACATTTTGCCGCGACCAGCGTCAGAATCTAGTCCGAAGTCATGCTGCCAGTCGGTTTGTGTTTCTAGATATTGTTGAAGCTGATGAGAGGCTATTTCACACAGTGGGTGCGGTTCGTAGTAGAACGGGAATGTGAAACGCTCAGGCAACGAATATGACTCGATCGGCTGTTGAAAACGAGTGAAGCAATGCTCAGGAGTATGGCTGTTTTCTGAGTCGTGCGTTGGTTTTGATGAGTGCATAGTCGTATTAATACTTATATCGTGGTGATAAATGGTTGTGAGTCTACTGTGTATGTTTAAAGGCTTTAAACACAGTACAAGGCGGCGATTCTACTCTTTATCGAAATACGCCTCAAATAAGAAATGGTTCTATTACAGGATAGCTAAGCTAGATGGTTAACACTGAACCCATGAGTTATGGCTTGAACGCCATTAATTGATGAGTAACTTCTCGTTTTTAATCATAGAAGACAATTTAACAAACCAAGGGTGGTAGCCTTGCCGCCCTCTTATTAAAACTAAGGTAACGTTATGATTCCACTCAATACTTCGATTGTTTCCGGTGTCGCTATTTCAGAGAGCGACGGACAAATGAAAATGCTATTAATGAAGCGTGTTAAAGGTGAGTTTTGGTGTCACGTCGCAGGCTCGATTGAAGCGGGTGAAACAGGCTGGCAGGCTATCGTGCGCGAGTTTGAAGAAGAGACCCAAATTAAAGTGGAAGCTTTGTATAACGCGCAGTTTCTGGAGCAGTTTTATGAGGCGCACGTGAATGTGATTCAGCTAATCCCTGTGTTTGCGGTGCTATGCCCACCCAACCAAGCGATTGAACTGAATGACGAACACACCGAGTACCGCTGGTGTAATTTAGAAGAAGCAAAAGCGTTAGCGCCGTTCCCCAACCAACATGCCGTCTACGATCATATTTGGTCGTATTTTGTCGATAAGCCAGTCAATCCGCTTTATCGAGTGAAATTGAACTAATACTGGCTGTTTAAGATCTAGGACTTACCAAGGTAAGGGGCTAAAAAGGTGCTCACTTGCGCTTGGCATAACCCCACATCTACCTTCACACCGTGCGATTCAAGGATGGCAACTCCACGACCATTATTACGAGGGTCTGGGTCTAGCATCGCCACGACTACGTGTTTTACACCTGCTTTAACCAATGTATTGGCGCAAGCGGGTGTTCTGCCGACAAACGAACATGGCTCTAAAGTTACGTAAGCGGTAACCCCTTCCATTGTTCCGTCCGTTTTGTCGTTATAGTTATTGAGTGCTTCAACCTCGGCGTGGTTTCCGCCGACTTTTTGCGTGTATCCAACAGACACCACCTTATCGTCTTTCACCAAAACACACCCTACTGGCGGGTTTGGTTGGCAATCAGGTAAGGCTTGGCGCGAAGCTTCGAGTGCTTGCAGCATGTATTGTTGGTTCATGGTCGTTACTCAGTATGACGAGAGAGCGTAGCAGCTAGTCGCCACGCGTGGTTGATGAGTTGGTTAATTACTAACTTAATAAGCTAATAAGTGGGGCATGTTCGATCTGATTGGACTTTTAGTCAATGGTTTTAGCGTTTGAATTCGACTGCTAGTTAACTGTGACTCATCGTTAACTTGGGCCACTGGGTTAGCCAACCTTTGGATTGCACTCTTTGATCAAAGATATCTCGGCTACGCTTTGGATTGGGTGTGATTTGCAAATCAAACAAACTCTCTAAGCCAAAGGCAGAAATACACTCGATGTTTCCATGGAGGCTTTGTTTCACGGCGACGGCGGTTTCTTTCTCTGGCCAATAACTCATCGCATCCAATGAGCCTTGGTAACGTTCATCCCCATTTCTAGTGTGCATGTAGGCTTGATTGCGAACTTGCCAATTCAGTTCGGGTAACCGTTGTTGAAGCTGAGCCTCGTATCGAAGATCCGATTCGTAAGAGGTATCAATGGGATCAAAGTAGATCACATCAATATCATTGAGTGGAGTCGGGGAGGCATAACCATGTAGGTGATCCCAAACGAGGTTTCTCACAAAGCCCGCAGCAACATAGCACTGCGGCAAATCCAGGTGAGCGACACAGTCTAAAACCTGCATTCGTAAGGGATCTTGTTTGATCAACGTGACGATGTGGTTGGCTAGCGGATGTATCATTATGATGTCGGAACGTCGGTGACTTGGTAGTGACGTGTCACGTTCTGGGAGATTTCACCCCATTCAGAGGCTTTTACTCGCTGTTGGTGCATTTCGAATGCTTCTCGGCTAGTGAATTCTTCATACACTTCAAAGCGATTAGGTTGAAGCGTGCTTTGACTGACTCGAAACACGATACAACCAGGTTCTTCCAGTGTCAGTTCTTTGTGTACAATCAAGGCTTGTGTGACGGCTTTTAGGTCGTTGTCTGGCACTAGAATATGCCCTTGCAGAATTACTTTACTCATAATTACGTCCATTTAATTACGTCTATTTAATTTTGTCCACTACGGCTTTTTTCTATAAAAAGCTTTACCCGTTACAAACATAATCCCATTTTGATGTTGTGACGTATAGGCTAATGTGGCGATTAATTGTTCACATTGAATACATCTTTGGTTACAGCGTAACTTTAGGGGCGATGTGAGCAATAAAAAATAAGACGTTGGAACTAAATCCGCGTTGGTCCGGTCTATTAAATTAGTATCATTGAACTGTATTGATACTGAAATGAATTTGTCATCTGAGAGAACTAACCTTAATTTTGAAGAGCGGCTCATAGGATTGAATTGAGCCATAGTTGATATCTAGGTCATACTTTGATGTAAATGGTACTCAAAACTCTATAAATTTTGTGATTTGTATCATTGATCTGGACATCAAACACCGTTAGATTCGAATGGTTGGCAATAAAAATAGCTCATGAAGAGCAGTTAAAGAAAAGGAAATATCCCTTATGAAAAAAATGAGAAGAGCACAGCTTCATCGCGTTCGTATCCAATACTGGAAAGACACGTCAAAAGAAGCATCAAAGAAATAAGCTTTAATCGTAGAGCTTTAAAAGCTGAAAAGCTTAATCAAATGTAAAACGCAACAAACTGATTTCATTAGCACTCTCAAGGACCTTCATCTGGTCGGCGACTAACGAAATCATCCCCAAAGAGCTGGCAGGCATTAACAACAATGCAATTCAATGTCAGCTCATTAATACCTCCTCTAAGTTTATCTTCGTTTGTTAAACCTGTTACCCCAAACTAAAGCTTGTTCCTTGTTCCTTGTTCCTTGTTATCGCATCCCTGTACTCGTTAACGTCTTGATAATAAAAAAGCTCCCGATTTCTCAGAAGCTTTGATTTAGATTTTGATATCTGATGTGACTGCCCGATAAAGGCTCGTGCTTAGGATAGACTCTAACGTTGGAACAGCGTCTTTAAGCTCACATCGTCCGTTCTATTTAGCTTTAGGCTCAGTAGATAGCCACCAACACCGATCAGTGCGTAAATACCTAAAGATAAAATCGGCGCTTCTGCAATCGCACTTAATGGGTTGCTTGCTATGAGCACATTCATTGGCAATGACGCGATGAGAGATAGGAAGTCATTGATGCCATAGAACCCAAACACGGCGACAGAGAGGAACTTAATCGCATAGCTTGAGATGAAAATGACAAGCAGTGGAGAGTTTACCAGCTGCGAAATCGCTAGAGTGACGGTTGCCAGTGGCAATAAAACCAGTGCAACTAACATCATTCGTCCAAAAAACACGACCCAGTTGCTCAGCACATAAAACAGAGATTGCTGCTCAACCAATAGCGCCAGTTGTTGTTCACTTGAGACGTTCAATATCCAGAATAGAAAATCTGCGAACAGCACTAACAATGCACAGATAGCCGGAATAACCACTAAACCGAATCCTAGCTTCACGCCGTGAGTCATTGCGTTAGATACCGGCATACTTCTCCAAAACATCGAACTGCCTTCTTGGCGCTCTTTACGCAGCGTTTTAGGGATATATAGCGTCGACAGGATCAGTGAAATAAGGCCCGCGCCAAAGTAGATCACTGAGTTGAGATCTTGTGCGAACTCTCTGTGGATGTCGCTCACGTCACCGTTCACTTGCATTTCAAAGAAAAACTCATGTTGTGCTGCGCCATTAAAGAACAGACCAACGAACAGTAAGAAACCACATAACGCGACAAACAGAGGCAATCGAGTGTTAACTTTGTGCTCGATGAGTTCTTTTTCTAGCATGTAAAAACTTGGATGCATTATGCCTTCTCCATCTGTGTTGCAAGGAATAGATCTGCGAGACCAACGTTATAGATGTTACCCAGTGATTCAACCTGCGCTTTGTATTGACCTTCCAATAACCACTTAGTAGTGCCTAGCCCTGATTGTGAGGTCAGTGGGTTGAGTTTCTGAATCTCGCTTGAATGGTTGTTTGCGACTTCAATAATGAAATAGTCGCTCTCGATGTCTTCCATGCTTTTTTGCAGTACACAATGACCTTGCTTCAAAATCAGTACATCCGTTAATAGGTGTTCAATTTCTGAAACCTCATGGCTTGCAATGATCATGGCGCGTTCGCCGTCGTGGAACCACTCAAGTAGATGGCGATAAAAAGTATCGCGGTACAGTAAATCTAGGCCAAGTGTAGGCTCATCTAAGATCAACACTTGGGTGTCAGTCGCGATGATGATCGCAAGGTGAAGTTGTACTTTCATCCCTTTAGAAAGCTGCTTGATAGTAGAAGACAACTTAATATTGGTGCTGCTTAACGTCTGTTCTGCTTTTTGCTTGTTGAAGCTAGGGTGCACACCTTGTGTGTATCGAAGCAGTTGTTTAACCGTCATCCACTCGGGTAACACGTTAACATCTGAGATGTACGACAAGTGCTGCATGAGCTCTGCGTGCTGGTGGATAGGGTGGTAGCCGTTTACTTCAATCTCACCTTGATAGTTGTGTCCACCAAGCAGTGATTTGATCAGAGTCGATTTACCCGCGCCATTGTGGCCAAGCAGACCAAGTACTTGCCCTGGCTTTAACTCAAAGCTGATGTTTTCGACACCCACTTGATTTGAATAGGTTTTGGTTACGTTTTTCACGGAAAGTAAAGTACTCATGACTTGTCCTTTATATGTTGTGCTAGCTGTTTCACGAGTTCTTCGACACTCATATCAATGATGCCTAGCGTCTCAGCGATGGCTGGGATCTGTGTGTTGATGAATGATTGGTGTGCGGACTCTTTCAATTTTTGAAGTGCCCCTTCGGCCACATACATGCCTTGGCCGCGTTTTTTCTCTACCAAGCCTTCATCCACCAGTAACTGGTAGCTTTTCATGACAGTAAGGTGGTTGATCTTGAGATCGGCGGCAACCGCACGCACAGAGGGCAATGCTTGTAGCTCTAGCCAAACACCCTGAAGAATTTGGTCACTGATCTTGGCGGCAAGCTGCCTAAAGATCGGCTGGTCGTCTTTCCATTCGGTCATAATTAAAACTGCATGGTGATATACATGTGTATAACACTAACCTATTTATTCGAGTTGGCAAGGATTTTATGAAAGTGCATCGGGTATTTTTATGTTTAGATAAAGCACGTTTGGTGGGGAGGGCACTTGAAGCCTACATCCTTGTGGGCTCTCAAGCAGCTGTATAAGCGATGATTATTTGAATAGGGAATGGTTGCTGATCAAGATTTCTATTAGGCTGGGCCTATTGCTCCTTTGAGTCATTAGGCCGGCTATACAGGTAACCTTGATGTAAGTTGTAGCCTAACTGACACAAGATATATTGCTGCCTACGCGTCTCGACACCTTCATAAATCATTGTGATATTTGATAGGCGTCCAATCTCCGAGATATTGAGCAATACACCCTGATGATGCTCTCCTGACTCGATATCCTTAACAAAGCAACGATCCAGTTTTAGATAGGCCGGAGAGATAACATTGATGATTTCGATGTTGTTATTGCCCGTACCAAAGTCATCCAGAGCGATAGTGATACCAAGCTTTTTGATATCCTTAATGTTATCGATAACCTCACACCCATAGCCAATGTTCGAATATTCAGTAATCTCTACGACAAACTCATTCGCTTCCATCGCGGCTAAATGCTCTCTGAGCCTTGCGAAGTTCGACCCTACCAAAGCACTCGGACACACGTTGACACCATAGATCTCATGGCTGTTGTTTAACTTCGCTTTTCTGACTGTCTCGATGAGTAAAATAGTATGAAAAATGAGTAAATTGGTGCGTCTCATGGTGTTGATGAAGCTTAAAACGCCAACGTTACGCACACGAGATAACAACTCGTAGTAGAGAACGCAGTTGTCTTCGGTGTTGATGATCGGCTCTTCTTCAAAGGAGATGTGTTTCCAACGAAACAGGTAGATCACGAAACCCAGAATATAGGAGCGATAAAGCAGGGTGGCGAGTATCAGAGAAAGCGCAATCCATAGTGCAACAATGTCGTCACTGTAGAAGGTGATGGTTGCACCCGTTGGTAGGGAGGTTTGATAGATAGATTTACTCTCTTCGCCAAGGTTTAAGATGTGGTAACCATTCTTCTGGATGGAAATCGAATCGACTAATAGAGGCAATAGTGAGTTCTTGTATCGAGCTTCGATAGATCGTTTAGATATTCGAGCAACCATCTCAATGTCGTGCTCGGTATCCATGAAGCGTGAATAGGCAAAGTCAGCACTATCGTAGAAGTCGTCTAATTGATTGAGCTCTATCATCTTAGAACGTGTTTTAGAGATATAGCAGGAGTCATAAGGTGTGGTCATGACGACAGAATCAAGGTTGAGCGAGTGCCTTAGCGAGTGCACAGCCCCGTGGCTATCGCAACCGTAGTCCATGACTTCTGCGGCAATGTGTTTGGTGTTCTCACTGTATTCATTCGCAATCTTCGTCGTATAAAGGATTTGGGAAAAGTAGACAACGAATAGGAAAAAGGAAGAGATGGTGAACACGGCTATCAGAGCCTTAATCAGCTCTCGATGATAGGTGTTGAACATCAGTTTCAACATCTCGAACTGGCTGGGCTTGAACTGGTTGATGTCGTACTTAGGTGCGATACGGTTGGTTGAGCTTTTATCGAGA
Source organism: Vibrio sp. 10N.261.52.C11 (assembly GCF_041471405.1). NCBI lineage: Bacteria > Pseudomonadati > Pseudomonadota > Gammaproteobacteria > Vibrionales > Vibrionaceae > Vibrio > Vibrio sp. 10N.261.52.C11. The sequence continues at coordinate 9,061 of NZ_JBFROI010000053.1, read as the reverse complement.
TCGATAAAGTAACCTACCTTATAAAGGTTAGAGATAAGTTCGCTATTATTATCTACCTTCGCTTTCTTACATAAGCTTCGATATTTCTTTCTTATAGAAGCAATAATATTTTTTAACGCGTATAAGCTAAACTCTTCGTCAAAGTGTAATTTAAAAGATTCTTCAACATCTCGTGCAGATTGAGGGTTTGATATTGACGAGTGTTCAATAAGGTATTTGAAAACAAAACTCTCTTTACTATTAAGAGTTTCCTCTGATATCTTATTACTGTCTCTTTTTATGTATATTTTTTCTTCATTGTAGATTAGTTGCAAGCTCTCATTATTGTTATTTATATTGAAAGAACAGTGCATAGCTTAACTCCTAAGCGATAGTTATTATATTTGTGTGATGGATATGTGATGGCTGGGATTTTCATTCAACACAAGAGTTCGATCTAAATAATATAACCAAAATGTCACCATTTTATCTCAAGATGTTGATACTAATCGCAGAATTTGGGCTTTAATGAAAGGTTATGGAGATGTTCACCCAAAAGTTGAATTTATAAATGAAAGCCAATGATTTACAAGGGGTAAGGGGGATTTATCCATTTGTTTTGGTATTTATCCATTTCACAGCTTCTACGCGGTAGGTTTAGCGACTGGATTTAGAGGTTTCTAATGTAGCTTCTGATGGTATTCATTCGGTTTATCGATGTGTGAGATTTATCAGAATTTTTCATGATAAAATTAAATTATGTCATTTTATGTGATATTAATATAATTTATGTGGCGTATTGTTTTGGTGATTTAATTAAAGTAATCAATGATAGAATTAATTATATTTGTTGAATGATTGACTTTAATTTATTCTGTTACGAAATTTAAATAATTAAACTTTAAGGTGGGATATTTAAAATAGGGAAAGGATGATTTTTATCATGATGTGTTGATTAAAGAATTTTAATGGAATTATTATTGACATATGTATCAAATATGTGTCTATGTAAATATTAATCGGCTAGTGATGAAAATAAGATATGAATGAGGTTGGTGTTATACCATGAGCACTGCCTAAAAGTATAAGCAGCAACAAGTTAGATCAATTAGTGTTATTTTTGAGCAAATGTTAGCGTAACCACATGATATTCAAAGATCTGTTGCGGTGGCTTTGTGTTAACTATGGAAGCGTGCAATCGTTGAGTATTTAACATGCACCATCAAGCACCACGATCTGTGGTTCTTTTTCTGGCTGATAAAGCACTTGACAAAAGTCTCCTTCTGGCGAATAGGTGTAGTTTTCGGTGTCGAAAGAGATGGCGGCTACTCTTTCTGCATTGCTGCCAGAGTCTACTTCTTTGTTGATGACATGAAGCTCTGTTGCGTCGATATTGAGCAGTCTTCTTAGTGAGTCAACATAGGCGATTGGGTAACCATGACAAACGTAGTAGGTCTCAATCTCCGTCTTTTCAACATAGTTGCAATCATCCTCAACGCCAGCAATCGCTGACTTCGCGTAGATCATATCGATACCCGTGCGAAGGTTACCAGCCACATCATGTATTTTACTCGCCCGAGCACTTCCTTGAACGTCTAAGAACTTGACCATAGCTGTCGCCGAAACGATCGCTAAAATTAATACAGAGATGATGAGTTCTAAAAGAGTGAAGCCGTTTTGTCTGTTCATGGTTACCGATTATTTGCTCTGCTAAAGGGACGGAATGAGGGTAATCTAAATACCAAAGTCATTACAGTTAGTGGGTATCATGGTTTGGTGTTTTATTGTGTGAATTTCTAAGTAATTTTCTTTATAAACAATAGCTTAATTATTTCCTCTTACTGTTAAACGCTATGTAAGCATACGTAAGCGTACACACCCACAGCAGCCGATTGTTTAGGAAGCATTCAAACGACTTAATTTATTGATAAATAAGTCTTTAATTGTAGGATTGTCGACCATTCAAAAACTGACTTTCGACTTCATTTGAGGGAATTGGTTTACTAAATAAAAATCCCTGAAGATACTGGTATCCACAATCGATTAAGAACGCTTTTTGCGTTTCGGTTTCGACACCTTCAGCAACCACTTTTAGCCCCAATTTTTCACAGATAGCATGGGTGGCTTGGACAATCGCTTTGCTCCCTTTGTGTGAACCGTGGACGAAGCTTTTATCGAGTTTCACGGTGCTAATCGGTAAGTCATGCAACATCGACAGTGACGAGTAGCCTGTGCCAAAGTCATCAAGGTGAAGCTCTACGCCCAATTTAGAAATATCGCTTAACGCTTGCCTGACTTCACCATGCTTGAAGATCATGGAAGATTCGGTGATCTCAAGGGCGATGCTTTGAGGTTGGATATTGTAGAAGTTCAACATTGCTAATAGCTGCTCGGCAAAGGTCGCGTGCATCTGAATACTCGAAATATTGATACTCATCATCAACTCACTATCAAACTCACGTTGCCATATCGATAGCTGTTTGAGTGCAGAGTTCAGAACCCATTTCCCGAGCGGTACAATCTGCCCCGTCTCCTCCGCTAAGCTAATAAACTCATCAGGGCCTATGTTACCTAGCTCTTTGTCTGACCATCGAAGCAAGGCTTCAAACCCTTTCACCTTGTCGCTGTTGGTGTTCATGATCGGTTGGTAGTGAAGGTTGAGATCGTCGTTTTCTATGGCGCGTGCCAGTCGATGGCGGATCTCTACTTTGCGATGCAGGGTTTGTGCTAAGTCTGGGGTAAACGTTTGGAAGCGGTTTCGACCATTCGCTTTTGCAAGATGCATCGCCATACCCGCTTGCTTTAGCAATGTTTCTTGGTCAACCGCGTTATCAGGGAAATGCGCGGTACCTATGCTGCAACCGACAGATAAACTGCCGATGCCTCTGATATGGAAACTTCGGTTTAAGGCATCAATGATGCGAGACCAAAGTAGTGGGATATTTTGATTTCGGCAGGTGTGGGCAATCACAATGAATTCGTCGCCACCAAATCGCCCTATCATACATTTCTCATCAACCAACTGTTTAAGGCGTTCACCAACCTGTTTGAGTCGTTGGTCTCCGACAGTGTGCCCATAAGTGTCATTAACTAATTTGAAGCCATCAAGGTCGACAAACATCAATTCAAACGGTGAGCGATAGGCAATGCTGGTTTCTAGAAGGTTGCTGATCCCACGGCGATTATAAAGCTCCGTTAAACAGTCGTGTTCTGCGTTGTATCTGGCTTTTATCAGCTTCTCTTTTTGCTTTGTTGTACAGGTTAGGTTTAGCAGCAGTTCGCTTTTATCAAAGAGCCACTTTCCTTGCACATCAAAATGGTGTGCTCTGAAGGAGGAAACCTTGATAAACCAAGGCGCACCGGTTGTTGGTTCTCTATTCTGTAAACGTGTATGTACAAAAGTGATTACTATGTTTTGCGTACGGTAAATGTAGGGCTCTGATTCCAATATTGATGATCTATGACCAGTATATATACTGCCTTCGCTTTTAATAAATACTGGTGATAGGAATGTCGAAAACCAAAGTGCTCATTGTTGAAGATGACCAAGAGATAGCTCGTCTAACGACGCTTTACCTCGAAGCTGAAGGTTACAATGTTAGCGTTGTTCATGAAGGGAACTTGGCACTTGAAGCGATCCGTAGTATTGAACCTGATTTAGTGCTGTTGGACTTGATGCTTCCAGGGATGAGCGGCGCGCAAATTTGCCGTCAAGCCCGTGAGTTTTACAATGGAATGATTTTAGTGCTAACGGCTTCCGCCGATGAAATGAGCGAGGTCAGCTTGTTTAAATTTGGTGCGGACGATTACGTTGCCAAACCGATTCGTGGCCATGCCTTGTTAGCGCGAATTGAAGCGTTATTGCGTCGAGCGACTCCCGTAAAAACTGCGCAAGAAACTACGGCTGAAAAACAGTGCGATATTGTAATCAACAGCTCTGCTCAAAGTGCCACGCTCTACGGCCAAAACCTCAAGCTTACTTCTGCTGAATTTGAAATCTTAAACCTTCTCGTTAATAACATCTGTCAGGTCGTGACTCGAGACCAGTGCTGTCAGTTATTTAGAGGGATAGATTACGCGTTCAACGACCGCTCGATTGATATGCGCGTGTCTGGGTTACGCCGAAAGCTGCGCATTCACGCAAAAGACAAACAGTTGATTCGTACGGTTCGCAACAAGGGGTACATGCTGGTTGCGTAAGTTCATTGCTACGAAGCTTCGCTCGGTTTCGATGTTTGCTCGCTTATACCTTGGGATTGTGACTGGGATGTCGGCAACGATATTTTTGTTCTTGAACCTTGGTGAGGGGTACATGCGACGCACCGAGATCGAAACCTTCCTTAACGATGGTATCTACTTTGCGGAGCAGTATGTTCGTCAACACAATCAAGAAAACTCACTCTATAAAGAGCTCGATAGAACAGGCTACCAACAATTTTATATCTTCAATTTACGCCTGTTGGAGAATTGGTCGGGCGAGGCGCCTTGCCAACAATGTGAGTTATACACAACCTTAAACGGTGTGCCGATATATCTAAGTGATGACAACCTCTATTCGACCGTGTTTCAGCTACCAAACTCTAAATTCAGTTTTGGGTTCAGTGAGGTAGGGGACTTTTTCTCTCCTGACATTGAATGGTACGAAGACTCAGAACGACACTTTTTGTTAGGGCTGTTGTTGGCTGTGATTGTGGCGATTGGAGCAAGTGTTTACTTACCTGTGAGGCGTTTTCAAGAAAGAATAGAGTTGCTCGTCGAGAAGCAGAAACAGTTTGGTAAGGGCAAGCTTAGTACTCGATCTGACATGGACGACATCCATCCTGTTTCTGATTTGGCCAGCAGTTTTAACTTCATGGCTGAAGAGATCGAAAGCAAAGTAAAACAAAGTCATATTTTCGCTCAAGCTATCCCACACGAAGTACGAACTCCGCTAAGTCGTATTCAACTGGCGACCGATATCCTAAGAAGGGGAGCCCCCGATAATCATCAGGTTCTTTTCGATGACATTGATACCTACATTGAGGATATCAACGAGCTCACGTCAGAAATCATCATGCTGTCGAAGTTGAATGTCATGGATAACTCTTTCTTTGAGCTCGTTAAAGTGACCTCCGATCTTCGTGAGTATTGCCTAGACCGAATTCGTTACTCGAAACTAGACAATGCCACCTTTGAATCTAAGGTACAGCTAGAGTGCAAGATTAAGTGTGATTGCTCAATGGCACGCTTGGTGTTCGATAACGTTCTCAAGAATGCGGGTAATTACACACAAGACAAAGTGTGGATGACGCTGGATGAGAACTCAGAAAACTGGCTGGTGGTGATTGAAGACAATGGTTCTGGAATACCAGAGAATAGGCGTGATAAGGTATTCCTTCCGTTCTCTCGACTAGACTCAAGCAGAACGTCGACCAACGGTGGATTGGGGTTGGGCCTCGCGATTGCTCTATCGGCGGCTAAAAAACTTTCTTGGGATATCAAAATCGACGACAGCAACTATGGTGGCGCCAAGTTCAGTATCGTGATTCCTAAGATCGCATAAGCTGCAGCTTCAAGAGCTCTTCAGGCTCGTCAAATAACAAAGCCACCGACTAATACCGTGGCTTTGTTATATTCCGATTTACAAGCGAGTGACTTCTTAGTTACTACTGCCTAGAGCCTAGAGCCTAGAGCTTAGAGCTTAGAGCTTAGAGCTTAGAGCGATGAAGGCCATAAATAGCGTGGTCAATGATGCGACCATTCAAGTTTTCGTTACGCGTGATGATACCTTCTAACGTGAAATGTAAGCGCTCACAAACCTTACGGCTGCTTTGGTTACCGGTTGCGGCTGATATCTCTACCTTTTCCATATCTAACTCATTGAAAGCAATATCAATCAGCTTCTGGACAACGCGCGTCACAATCCCCTTTCCTTGGTATGTCTCAGATAACCAATAACCTATCGTCACCTTTTGCTTATCATGATCAATAGTATTGAAACTGCAGTTACCGACGACCTTGTCTTGATACACGATCGCACAGGTCATGCTTTTCCCTTCCGCATAATCGTGTAGCGAGCGTTGGATGAAGATCCTAAAGTCTTGCTCGGTTTTACAATGTGGCGGCCACACGAGCCATTGACTTAGGTACTCATTCTGGCTTTGTGAGATTTCCGCGTAGTGAGAAGCGAAGCTCTCTTCAACCAATGCGATGGAGAGTTCGTTGTCGATAACCGTTTTAAACATGTCTTTCCTTTTCTTATGGCTGCTTATTTAAGCGAATCTTAGTCGGCAGGCTATAATGTCGCATGATTTTTAATATGCAACCATTTGTAGCACGGATTTTTCGTTATACGTTGGTTCTATCACGAAACTCATTAAACCTTACAATAGTTGTGTATATAATCATTAGCTATGCATTAGTATTAGCGGCCTAAATATATAAAAAATATAAAAATGCTAGGCTTAAATAATGAATCAACATTGCCAGGACGTGACCGTGGACCTAAGGAAGGCTCTATTCGGTATTGCTAAGGCGCTTGATAACGTCGGTTTCGAAAGTAAAAATCATGGACAGAGAGTGGGCTATATCGCGTATCGATGTGCTCTGAGTGTGGGGTGGGAAGAAGAGCAAGCGCAGCTCGCGTTTTCGTTAGGCTTGATTCACGACTGTGGTGTCTCGCAAATTGATGAACAGCTCAGTTTAACGTCTGGGTTTGTACCTGACTCAAGCTATCACCATTGTCAAAAGGGCTACCAAATCTTAAAAGAGTGCCCAGTTCTTTCTATATTTGCTAAGCCGGTTCTTTATCACCATACTCCGTGGTCTGAGCTAAGGGCTATTCATATCAGCGAGTTAGAAAGAGAACTAGCTGCCATCGTGATGCTTGCCGATAGAGTCGATTATCTATACGGCATAACCTCTTCTGATCGTTATGGAAACCTAACACCCGATGGCAAAGCGAGCATCATTGAACGTTTGACTGAACAAGCGGATGAGATGTTCGAAACCAACCTTGTGCAACACATGTGCGAGTTGGTTGATTTGGATGACTTCTGGTTTTCTATGGAGATTCCATACATCGAGAACATGAGGGATAACTTTGAACCTGTGCCATTTTTCTCCCAGCAAATGTCGCTGGATGAGACGGTGGCCTTTGCCGAGTTTATCGCCAATGTTGTTGATACCAAAAGTTCGTTTACCTTTAAGCACTCTTTAAAGGTTGGGCAGCTTTCAGAATACCTCGCCAAACAGCTGGGTTATTCCTACACCACTCAGCGCAAACTCTATCTGGCTGGGTTAGTCCATGATATCGGTAAACTGCAAACCCCTAATGACATTCTGCATAAGCCGGATTTACTCACTGAAGAAGAGTATTGCTGTATTAAACGCCATGCAACGGACACTCGATTCGCATTGCAGGAGTTGTTCAGGTCACCTCAGGTTTGTCAGTGGGCATCTAATCATCATGAAAGGTTAGATGGTTCGGGTTACCCAATGGGAAAAATGGCGGAAGAGTTGGATCAACCCAGTCGAATTGTTGCTGTGGTGGATGTGTTTCAAGCGCTAACTCAGTCTCGACCTTATCGTGGAGGCATGACGTTAGAAGAGACTCTCGCTATTTTGAGGGACCACGTTGATAACTTTAAGTTGGATCGAGAAGTGTTTGAGTGCCTTAATAAACACGCGCAATATTGCTTTGAATTATCGACAGACAAACGAATGTACGCGTTTTAACGCCACTGAATGCTTTCTAGGTGTGATGCCTTAACTCATATTCGATGAGAAATGACCAAGCACCAGAAACAGAAAAGCGATAGCCGAGGCTATCGCTTTTTTCATGGGGGCTTATCAGGATCTTTATATCGAGATTAGTATCGTTTTAAGATCTCGATGATCGCTTGCTCAGTTTCCGCTGCGATGATGGCATCAATGTCATCATCATTTTGGAACAACTCTGATAGCGCCATAATCGTATGGATGTGGCTATCTGAGTCCATCGCCGCCAGAGTAATCGAAAGGTAAACGTCACCGTTGTCTTCTGACTCTAAATCAACACCCTTTTTGAATACCGTTACTTGCAGTGATGCTTCGTTCACACCATCTTCAGGGCGAGCATGAGGCATCGCAATTTTTGGTGCCAGAACATAGTACGCGCCGATGTCCTTGTGCTTTTGCTTGATAGCTTCAACATAGCTTGCTTCGATTTTGTTGCTTGCTAGCAGTGTTGAACAGGTCACATCAATCGCTGCATCAACCGTTAGGTTTTCTTCAGAGTTGATGATAACGCCTTGGTTACCAATTAAATCGAATAAGCTCATGAAACAATCCACCCTAGGATAAGACCAACAACACCGAAGTCGAAGTCAGCAAACGTTGTCGCTTCAAGACCAAGGCCACCCAGTACTGGAAGCAGTAGCATTGGTAGGAAAGAGATACACAGACCTTGCGAGAACGAACCTAGAATTGCACCGCGTAGACCGCCTGTCGCATTACCGTAAACGCCTGCTGCACCACCTACGAAGAAGTGTGGAACGACGCCAGCTACAATGATTGTCCAGCCAAGCGCACCTTGAACTGCCATTGCTAGTAGGCCAGCAGCGAAAGAACAAAGGAAACCGATAAGTACCGCGTTTGGTGCTACAGGGAATACCATAGGGCAGTCTAGAGCAGGTTTTGCGCCCGGTACTAGCTTGTCAGAGATACCTTTGAATGCAGGAACAATTTCAGCAATCAGCATCTTCACACCTTGCAGTACGATGTAAACACCACCGGCAAACACAAGAGATTGCATGAAGGTGAATACTACCCAGTTTTGACCGCCTGATACTGTTTCAACAAAGTCACCGCCAGCAACAATTGAGGCAAACATAAAGAAGATAGCCATTGTTGTTGCTACAGCAACTGGCGTATCACGCAGGAACATTAGGCTCTTAGGTACGTTGATGTCTTCTGTTGATTTTGAAGTGTCACCAAACTTGCTACCAATGTAACCCGATACTAAGTATGAGAACGTTGAGAAGTGACCCATCGCCAACTGATCAGTACCCATCACTTTCTCTGTGTATTTTTGAGCAAGTGCAGGGCTTTGTTTCCTAAATCA